>DAOWMZ010000133.1 GCA_030642845.1 Candidatus Zixiibacteriota bacterium | reverse complement strand
GTTGCTGTCGGTTTGTATTCATCAAAACTCCGTAAAAAAACCGATGATGATTTTGTTCTGGCTAATCGTGAACTTGGTCCCTGGGCATCGGCGTTGTCAGCTTCAGCCAGTGCTGAATCCGGATGGGTAATGCTTGGTCTTGTTGGTGAAGCGTATTTGTTTGGAATGGCAGCATTCTGGATTGTACCGGGGATAGCTGCGGGGTATCTATTTAACTGGTTTGTTTTAGCTGAAAAACTTAGGAAATCAACTGCTCAAAGCGGAGTTGTAACATTACCCCAATACTTGGTTCATAGATTTTCAAATGGTTCCAATGACAAGCAAGTTTCAGCAATAAGTTTGATCTCAATATTGATAATTACTGCCGCAATGCTTGGGTATGTCGCTGCTCAGATGAACGCAGCCGGGAAAGCTTTCGATGCGGTCTTTCATCTCCCGTACTGGTTGGGAGTGTTAGTCGGTGCGGCGGTGATATTAACATACACAGTCACTGGCGGATTCCGGGCAATTTGCTGGACAGATATTATCCAATCTAGTTTTATGTTTATTGCCTTGATTATCATGCCGATTATCACCCTTTCAAAGATAGGGGGATGGGATGCGTTTATTGAAACGGCTAATGCTGTAGATCCGGAATTACTTTCATTTACTTATGGAAAAGCCGGGTTTGCTATGTTTGGTTTTGTTATTGGTTTATTAGGTATAGGACTTGGCTACCCGGGTCAGCCTCATGTATTGTCACGGTTTATGGCTGTCAAAGATAAAGACTCAGTTCGTAAGGGGGGAACCATTGCTATTACCTGGATGATGATAGTTTATTTTGGAGCTATTTTATTTGGTTTGTTTGCGAAAATTTATTTTGGAGAGATGGATGACCCGGAACAAGCACTACCTCTGGCAGTAAGTCAATTTTTACCTCCGATTATCGGCGGATTTGTTATAGCAGCAATTGTCTCGGCGATTTGTTCTACAGCCGATTCTCAATTGATTGTTGTCTCCTCTACTATATCACGGGATGCTTTTACATTGTTAGGAATAAAAAATAAAACTGATAAATAGGATTTTAAAAAGACACAGTTTTTTGATCGAGTAGTTCTAATTGTATTGGCTTTGTTTTCCATTGTTTTTGCCTTAACGGAAAACAGGGTGATTTTTGAATTTGTCTTATATGCCTGGTCGGTCCTGGGAGCATCGTTTGGCCCGGTTATTATTCTGAGTCTTCTTTGGAAGAAAACAACCGGAAAGGGTGCTATTGCCGGGATGCTGACCGGATTATTAGTTACAATAATATGGAGAAATATACCTTTTTTAAAGGGAATAGTTTATGAACTGGTTCCGGCCTTTGTTTTAGCCTTTTTTGCGGTCTGGATTGTAAGTATGTTCACTCAGGATGACAATAAAAATTACTGATGGAAAATAGTTTTTTGTATGATTTTAGTACGGAACTGTGTTAGTTTCAGGATGTATTATTGTTGAACCCCGAATTGCAAAATATTATATAGGATCCTATGGAAGAACAATATATCGGCAGTTACAAAATTATAAGACAGGTTGGTTCCGGGGGGATGGCGAAAGTATATCTGGCGGTTCATAAGGATGTCCCCAGTTTACAGGTTATTTTAAAAGTTCTCAGCGATCCCCGATTGGGAGAGAGGTTTCGCCATGAAGCCGATAAACTGGCTCTTCTTGATGCCCATCCCAATATTTGCCGAATAAAACATTTTTTTACCCGTGGTGATGATACTGTTATTGCTATGGAATTCATCGATGGGATGACTATTGATGAGTACCTCCAGCCGGGGACACGAATGCCGGTAAAAGAAGCGGTAAGAATTGTTATAGAAATTTTGGACATTCTCAGTTTTGCCCATGAAAAAGGGATTTCCCACCGCGATATTAAACCAAGTAATGTCATGTTGGAAAAGAGCGGGAAAGTAAAGATTATTGATTTTGGCATTGCCAAAGGGGAAAGCGATCCAAACCTTACTGCTGCCGGTACTTGTTGTGGAACTCCGGCATACATGGCTCCCGAACAATTTACTCCAACCGAAAATACTAATTATTACATGGTCGATATCTATGCTGTAGGGACAACTTTGTATCGTCTTTTAACCGGTGAAAATCCATTTAAAGGAGATAATGAATTTGCAATTAGGGATGCCAAACTTTTTGATGAAACGCCGTCACCAAGAAAACTGAATAACCAAATACCCAAAAAACTTGATAAAATAATTCTCAAATCAATGGCTCGGGAACATAAAAAACGATATTCCTCGGCTAATGAAATGATAGATGCTCTCAAACAGGTAATCGATATTTCACCAAAGCCGGTTGCTCAGGATGAACGGACTATAGATCTGGTCACCGGCGAGAGCAGAAAACCACATCAGAAAAATAAAAAACCATTGTTTATCGGATTGTCTGTAGTGGTTGTTGTTATTCTATCTATTGCCGGCTGGAAATATTTATCTGGTCCTTCGACTGATATTGCTGATAGGACTGACACCACTCCTACAACAACCAATGATAATAGCGATGATCTATTACCGGGAATTATTGATATAAATGTTGATCCCGAGGCGGATTCTATATATTTTAATGATAGTTTAATAGCAACAAAATCGGCCTATGTTTCAATTGAGTACGATCCTGGAATTTATCCGATAAGGATTGTTAAGAAAAAAGCAGTCAATTCTCCGATTATTGATTCTGTTGAGATTCCTGCTGATGCAATAAGTCAAGAAAATTTTACTTTTGAAATACCGGTCGAAAAACCAATAGAGGTAGTAAAACAAAAGCCGACAGTCTCCTATGGAGCAATTATTGCTGCTTCACGTCCCCGGGGAGCATCGGTATATATCAATGATGTTCGTCAGGAATATCAAACCGTATTTACATTTCCGGTTAAAACGGGGACATATCTGGTAGAATTAAAATTAGGGGATAAAGTTCATTCGGAAACGGTTACTATTGGGAAAAATGATACGATAACAGTTTTCTCTGATTTTGATAATTAACACTTTCAGGGCTGATAAGAAGTTAGTATATTTTTATTGATATCGGAAAATAATAGAATAAGGAGTAGTAATATGAAACATGGAAAACATTTCATTACAACGCTGTGTTTTGGATTTATTCTGGTTGTATCGCTTAGTATCGGTGCGGTTGGAATCAAAGCACAGGAATCTGATAATGTAGCGTCCAAATTATCAGAAGCTCTTGATTTGTATAGTTTGGGGAAAATCAGTGACGGCTTAAAAATCACACAGAAGCTGATTGGCCGGGATGACCTGACTTCAACTGACAGTATAGCTGTTTATGAAATAATGAGCCTTTTGACTTATTCCAAAGGGGTTGATTATCTCAATACTGCTATTGGATACCTTAAAAAGATATCCAATATTGGCCCCTGTTTGATTCGTCTGCCGCGGGAATTGTGGCCGACCGGATTGGGTGACCAATGGTTCAAACTACAGCAGGCATCAGGACAGCTGGTTTGCGATCAGGATAAGAACAGCGACTTGAAAACAATTGCCATTATGGAATTTGATAATTTTTCAATTGGCAAATATCAGGAAGAATTGGGTCCGATTGGAAAAGCTCTGGCCGATTTCTTTGAACATGATTTTGGTAAAATCAGCGACTTCCAAGTAGTCGAGCGCAATAAAATCAATTTCGTCCTGAATGAACTCGAACTACAAAAATCAGGCAGTGTGGATCAATCAACTGCGGTTAAAGTCGGCAAATTGCTTGGTGCTCACTATATGGTATTTGGCAGTGTGACACAGCTTGACGGCAAAAACTGCCGGATGGTGGTTCGGGTAGTTGATGTAGAGACATCAGAGATTATTGAATCGGTTGATAAAGAAGGAAAACCGGATTATTCCAAAATGGAAAAGGAACTGGTTGCAGAACTTTCCGGTAAGCTTAATGTCGTTCTTGGTGATGACATCAAAAAGCTTATCGACGAAGGTGGCACTGAATCTGGTAATGCTATGAGCCTATATGCCAAGGGTCTGGAATATATGGACCGCTACGATTATAAAAAGGCGTATGACTTCTTTAAACAGGCTTACGAGCTTGACAATACATTCGTGGAAGCCAAGAGAAAAATGGATATTTATCGGCCTCTGGCCACATGATCAAAATATGATTTAATTGCTACATGGAGGCGATGATGTATTCGAAAATAATTATTTTAATTTTTGTAATGGCGATGATTGCCGGTTGCTCACAGAGTTATTATTCCCAGGGAAGAAAACATCTGGCGAATGAGCAATACGATAATGCGATTGATGCTTTTTACAAGCAGATAGCCGATAACTCATCAGATTATAAAGCGTGGCAGGAACTGGGTGTAGCGTTTTATAAAAAAGGGAATCTGGCAAAAGCTGAAGATGCTTTAAAGCAGGCTAATGGTATTGCACCTGACAGTCGTGCCAATCTTTTTTTAGGACTGGTATATGAAAAGCAGGAAAAATGGGACATGGCTCTGGAAGCCTACGGGACTTCGTTGAGTCTCAATCCGGATAAAAAGACTGCCGCTAATATCAGGATCCATATCGATCTTCTTCTTGAAAAACGACTCGAAACGGAAATTGCCAGGTCGATTGCCAATGAAGAGGCAATAAGTGTTGATACTATTCCCGAGAACACTATAGCGGTTTCTAATTTTGATGGTTCTCTGCTTCCGTCCGGTTTGGTGCCATTAGCAAAAGGTCTTACTGAAATCGTATCGGTTGATCTGTCCAAAGTGATGTCATTGACTGTGATAGAACGGCAGAAAATAAATATCATAATGGATGAGCTTGAGCGAGGAACTTCCGGCTATGTTGATCCGGCAACTGCTCCGAGAGTAGGAAAACTTTTAGGTTCACACAAAGTTGTGACCGGAACGGTTATGGGGCTGGGTGATGAAGGCTTCAGGATCAATGGAGTAGTGGTACAGACAGTTGATGGTTCATCTCAAAAGTCGGATGCTCAGGAAGGGGAGTTGAAAGACCTTTTCAAAGTTCAAAAAGATTTTGTATTCGCCCTGATTGACAGCCTTGGTATTACCCTGAGCCAGCATGAACGGGATGCTATTGAAGAAGTCCCAACTGAATCATATCTCGCATTTTTAGCCTATTGCCGCGGGTTGGATTATGAAGAACGGGGTATGTATAAACCGGCTCAGCAGGAATTTAATAAGGCTCTGGAACTTGATGCTAATTTCGAAGAAGCCGGGTTTGAACTTCGGAGTGTAACCGGAATGGAAAATGCTCCTTCTTTTGAAGTCTCTCAAATGAACCTGGAATATATTGCTGCCAATAGTGAAATTGATATTCCAGCTGCTATGAGTGGTTTGGATAGTCGTCTGACTACTGTTATAACCAACTCCGGTGCCTACCCTGGCGGAGTTGTGGAAAGTGTTTCCGAAGAACCGCCGGTAACAGGAGGCGGGCGGACAGCGACCGGAACCGTAATCATACGAGGTGATCTCGATGGACAATAAAAAGTATTTAAATACAATTCTTATTATATTCATGCTGACTATTATCAGTATCCCAGCCTATGGACAAATTCGTTATGGAAAACCGGGATTTGGTGATGTTGACATGACTTACAGCTTCTGGAAAATGACTATGGGGGAGGAAGAAGCCACTCTACATCAGTTAGTTTTTCCGGTAACCGGATTTATTCCATTGCAGGATAATCTGGAACTGCATCTGTTTGTGGCTAATGCTACCCATCATGTCGAATTTCAGGACGCAGATTATCAATTAAATGGTCTGGGGGATTTGAAGTTGCAGTGAAGCAAATCATTTTCTGAAGATCAGTTGCTGTTTTCAGTCGGTTTGAATTTACCTACCGGTAAAAAGAGTTTGGATGTAGAAGGAGAACAGACCATCAATTTACTTTCTTATAATTTTCTTGATCTTCCTGTACGTGGATTGGGTGAAGTAT
>DAOWMZ010000081.1 GCA_030642845.1 Candidatus Zixiibacteriota bacterium | reverse complement strand
GCAGACCAAGCCTTATCAGCACTAGCATTCAAGTTTGTACTCAAAAAAATAAACAATAGAATTGTCACAAGCAGTCTTAAACGAATATTATAATTATTCATTTCTCCCCTTTAACATAAGAAGTGTGTTTTGATCAATTATTTATTGCAAATTCACTTATTGGTTAGTTTTTTAGCTTCACATTGAACCCTCATTGGATTAACTCTTAACAATTCTGGGAATTTTTTTAATTAATGGATATGTACCTGCTTTGTCAAGCCAATAACAATTGGAGAATCTAAAATACTATTTGTAATAAAATTAATGACATATAAAAGCGAAGGGTTCCGGAGCATCCTGGCTCGGAACCCTTCTTCTCTTTCATCCTTGAAAGGGATTAGCTGAATGAGTAAAACTTAATTGTTCTTAGCTGCACCCGCTGGTGCTGCCGCAAGTGTCGCACTTGAGGCACGTACCATTACGAACCATCGTAAACTGCCCGCATTCTGTACACATATCTCCTTCGTATCCTTTGAGACGTGCGGTACGAATTTCCTGCTGGAGCCGATGTTCACCTTTTGTTTTTGTACTTGATGTCGCTGTGACATACTCAAGCACCTCCTCCGGTTCCGAATTGTCCTCTGCTGTAATCTCACTCCCCAACGAGTTACCATTTCCGTCACCTCCTTGGCTGCTCTTTCTACCATTACCATTTCCGTGGCCGTTGCCATTTCCATTATAATCATTAAAATCAACCCTCAAATGACCTGTACGGGTATCATTCGGGGGGCGGCTGGCATCATTTCCATGCTTGACAGTCTCTTCCGACTCATACTCGGTAGATTCATCCGAAGGTTTCCCTAAAGCGTCATGACGCAAATCTTCTTCGGAAACTTGAGCCAGATCGGTACGGCCAAGATAAGTAATAGCCAGTTCCCTGAATATATAATCAATAATAGATGTAGCCATTTTAATGGAGCGATTGCCGCGGACAAATCCATTCGGTTCAAAACGGCTGAATAAGAATGCTTCAACATATTCTTCAAGTGGTACACCATGCTGAAGACCTAATGAAATTGCTATAGCAAAGGAATTCATAAGTGAACGGAAAGCAGCCCCTTCTCGATGCATATCGAGGAATATTTCCCCCAGAGTACCATCAGAATAATCGCCGGTTCGCAGATATAATTTATGTCCTCCGACCTCAGCTTTCTGAGTATAACCTCCTCTGCGATTAGGAAGTTTACGGCGTTTGGCAATATAACGATAGATAACTTTTTCAGCCATCTTCTCCGCAACACTCTCTATAGTGAGGCCATCATCCTCTTCATCTTCTTCAAAGAGCATCGAAGAAAGCGGTTGACTAAGTTTGGAACCATCGCGATAAATGGCAATAGATTTATTCATCCATTCCCAGGCAATGCGATAAGCTCTTTTGACATCATCTATTGTTGCCTCAGACGGCATATTAATTGTCTTGGAAATAGCACCGGAAATAAACGGCTGAGCAGTAGCCATCATGGTAATATGCGATTCAAAACTAATGAAGCGAGTTCCTTTTTTACCACAACGATTAGCGCAGTCAAAAATCGGCAAATGTTTTTTATCTAAATGAGGTGCTCCTTCAAGAGTCATAGTCCCGCAACAGTATTCATTAGCTAATTCAATCTGTTCATTCGTGAATCCAAACTCTTTTAACAAATTGAAATCACAATCATCAATTGTTGTTTGAGAAAAACCCAATGTATCTTTAAGGAAATCTTCCCCTAAAGAATATTTATTAAAGGCAAAAGAAATATCAAAAACATCTCCAAGAGATTCTTCAATATTTCCAAGTTCTACATCGGTGAAACCCTTGGCAGTTAATGATTCATGATTAATAAGTGGAGCTCTTTTTAATGTCTTGTGACCGGTGGCATATTTAATAATGTCATCGATCTCATCACTGCTATAGCCAAGCTTCTTCAAAGCGATTGGAACGGATTTATTAATGATTTTAAAATATCCACCGCCAGCCAATTTTTTGAATTTCACTAAAGCGAAATCCGGTTCGATTCCGGTAGTATCGCAGTCCATTAATAAACCGATTGTACCGGTAGGAGCAATAACAGAAACCTGGGCATTACGATAGCCGTTTATTTCTCCCAACTCAAGAGCGCTATCCCACACTTTCCGGGCTGAAGTTATCAATTCTTCAGGGACATAATTGGGATTGATACCATACGGTTTGATTGTTAACCGCTCGTATTCTGACTTATCGCTGTTATAAGCAGCTCTTCGATGATTACGGATAACTCGCAGCATATGCTCTCGGTTGTGGTAATAACCCGGGAATGGCCCCAGTTCCTTTGCCATCTCCGATGAAGTCACATATGCCTGACCGGTTAGCAGAGCACTTATTGTTCCACACCAGGCATATCCTTCAGGAGAATCATAAGGGATGCCAAGCCTCATCAACAGAGTCCCTATGTTGGCATAACCAAGACCCAGGGTGCGGAATTCATAGCTTTTCTGTGCAATTATCTTTGACGGATACGAAGCCATCAATACGGATATTTCCAGCACAATAGTCCAAACCCTAACCGCATGAAGGAAACCTTCGATATCGAATGTACCATCATCGTCTAAAAACTTTACAACGTTGATAGATGCCAGATTACAGGCAGTATCATCAAGGAACATATATTCCGAACAGGGATTGGAACCATTGATGCGGCCGTCTTCGGGACATGTATGCCATTCATTAATAGTAGTGTCAAACTGCACTCCGGGATCAGCACAAGCCCAGGCAGATTGTGAAATCTTCTCCCAAAGCTCAGAGGCCGGCATGGTTTTCATAACAGATCCATCAGTTCTGCTGATCAGTTGCCAGTCTTCCCCTTCCTTGAGCTTTTCAAAAAAGCTATTGGGGATTCTTACCGAGTTATTAGAATTCTGTCCTGAGACAGTTAAATAGGCTTCACCTTCCCAATTTGTATCAAGATCGATAAATTCAATATCCTGAATATCCTGAGCTAAAAGAGCAAGGACCTTCCTTATATATGCTGTCGGGACAGAATAATGACGAGCGGTTTTGAGAGCTTTTTTTAGTGATTTATTTTTTTCAGGATTTGTTTCAAATATTGTATCACCATTATTACCTGAAATCCGGGCAGAATTTACTATTGATTTTAGTTGTCCCTTGATAACTCTGGAACCGGCCACCATAGCCGCTACTTTTTGTTCTTCGATAACTTTCCAGGCAATGAAATCTTCGATATCAGGATGATCCAGATCAAGGGTTACCATTTTTGCAGCCCGACGAGTAGTGCCTCCTGATTTGATAGCACCGGCAGCTCTGTCGCCAATCCTCAGAAATGACATCAACCCGGAGGAATTTCCCCCACCGGAGAGTGATTCGCCGCACCCCCGAATATTGGAGAAATTCGTTCCTGTCCCGGAACCATACTTAAACAAGCGAGCTTCACGAACCCAAAGATCCATAATGCCGCCTTCATTGACCAAATCATCTTTTACTGATTGAATAAAGCAGGCATGAGGCTGAGGACGTTCATAGGCATTGCTTGCCTGGCTTAGAGTATGCGTATCAGGATCAACATAATAATGCCCCTGGGCAACTCCTGTTATATTGTATGATTGATACAGGCCAGTATTAAACCACTGTGGAGAATTGGGAGCGGAAATCTGGGATGCCAGCATAAAACAGAGTTCATCATGAAAAATATCAGCATCTTCATCGGTGTCGAAATACCCATGTTTTTTCCCCCAATATTTCCAACAACCGGCAAGCCGATTAAATATCTGTCGGGCATCTTTTTCACCACCAACAATCTTGTTGCCGTCATCATCAAGGATAAAATTGCCATTTTCATTTTTCTGAGGAACCCCGGCTTTGCGAAAATATTTCTGAGCGAGAATATCAACAGCTACCTGTGACCATGATTCAGGTACATCAATATCATTATGTTCAAAAACAACTGAACCATCAGGATTCACTATTTTTGATGACCGTTTGGTAAAATCTATTCGACTATAAGGAGATTCTCCCTCACAAGTGAAATATCTTTGGACTTTCAACGCTTACCTCCTATAGCAATGTGAAAAGGGAGTTGGAAAAGCACTATTTACAATTTGAGCCAAAAAGACACGCTTTTTCAGTTTTCCCTCAATCCTGTCTATCCAAAAGTTGAAAAAATAATAAATAACTAATAACAATATTTATTATGTGGATACAAGATATAGTAGTTGAGTATTATCAAACTACTAAAAATTGTGTTTTATACAAAAATTTCGTATTTGCTTGAGATTCAAAAAACTACAAAGAAAAATATATTAATCAAATACCTACTAATTTCCAAACAAGCCTATTATAAAATTCACCGCAGCCATAAAGCATTGACGGTCAATAATATACAGCTACCATGCTTTTTAAGCCCCTTCATTCAATTCACATTATAGAATCACGACTACCTATGCCTATGGATTATAGGGATTTACGGAGATACGAACATATTTATTCACATTCTATCAACAACGATGTTGATAAGCTGTCGATATTTTTAATAATTTACCTCATAATTTCATAATATATTGATAAAATCTTATCCTATTAAGCCGTTTATCCTCCTTTTTACTAATGAAATATAAGATTTTCCTTGACAAATAATAATATTCTGGTATCATAGGTGTGCAATCGGAAAGTGTTACTCTTTCTGTGGATTACCTAATATCGTCCGCCCAGGCAGGCGTCACCCGTCCTGCTTGGGTTTTTTTTATTAATTATTATCATATATCTCTTTCAACAATAGATTTCCTATTTATCTCTTCATTTGATTCCAATTCAATATGAATCTATTACAAATCCTGATTGACACTCAATAATAATAAATATAACTTATCCTTCCATGAATATGCCCAACAAATTGACATTACTGAGGGTAATTATAGCCCCTATCTTTATGTACTTTTTTATTCTTGAGAATTTCTACGCCAAATTAACCGCATTAATCCTATTTGTGATTGCCGCTCTTACTGATCTGGCCGATGGTTACTATGCTCGTAAGTATGGTATAGTCACCGGATTCGGAAAGTTTATGGACCCCCTGGCGGATAAGATTCTGGTTACTTGCGCTTTGATTTCTTTTATAGCATTAAACTACGCTTCCCCTTTACCTGTAATGCTGATAGTAGGGCGTGAATTTGGCATTACCGGGCTGAGATTATTAGCGGCGTATCGGGGAGTTGTGATACCTCCAAGCTGGTGGGCAAAAGTGAAAACATTTTTCCAGTTAAGTTTTGTGGGTTTGGTTTTGGGATATGTAAATTTGATAATGATCCTTAAGCATTATCAAAGTCCCGCTTATGATTTCTTTTTGATTGATTACCCATACTATATTAACATAATGCTCTGGATTACAGCAATTATTACCGTCTGGACAGGCATCAATTATGTTATTAAATATTTTTATATGATAAGGACTGTCTTAAAATAATAGAAATGAAAAACAACTTCGTCAAATTGGTCGCATCAGGATTATACTCTGGATATTCCCCGATCATCCCCGGCACGACAGGCACTGTTCCGGCCTGGCTTATTGCATATTTTTTAATCGGTGATAATCCACTAATTCTATTTATAACCTTTGTAGTAACTTCTTTTATATCCGTATGGAGTGCAACTCTCGCTGAGAGTATTTATGGGCATGATGCTAAGAAGATTGTTATGGATGAATGGGCTGGAATGTTTTTAACACTTATGTTTGTTCCCTTCTCCCTCACTAATTATTTGATCGCTTTTGTTGTCTTCAGAGTTTTTGATGTTCTTAAAATTCCACCGGCATCGCAGGCGGAAAAACTTCCAAAAGGATGGGGAGTTACTATGGATGATGTCGTGGCTGGTGTTCAGGCATGTTTTTGTACCAATTTAATAATTTTTCTTATGGAGCGGTTTTAAAAAACAATCGGTATAAGGACCATATATGGACTGTGAAATAATTACAATCGGTGAGCTTGTATCGGGACATCGAGTTGATACCAACTCGGCATACATTGCTCGCCAGTTGACCCGTCTGGGAATAAATGTAAAATATAAAAGCTCGGTCGGAGATTCAATGTCAGCCATGGAAGAGTGTTTCAGGCTTGCTTTGCGAAGAGCTAAAATTATTATAACTACCGGTGGTCTTGGTCCAACGGATGATGATATTACCAAAAAGGCAATTGTAAAAGTTTTCAAACGAAATTTGATATTTAATGAAGACATTCTCGAAGATCTCAAAGAGCGGTTCGCCAAAAGGGGTCTTGAAATGCCTGCAATAAATCAGAACCAGGCTCTTCTTCCGCAGGGGGCGACCCTCTTCCCAAACAAACATGGCTCGGCTCTGGGAATTTGCATCTCTGAAAGGGGACGGATTTTTATTTCATTGCCGGGTGTCCCTTTTGAAATGAAACAAATCATGACCGATGAAGTTGTTCCTTACCTTAAAGAACTAAATCAGGATCAAGCATTAAAGATTGTCAGCCTTAAAACAATCGGAATAATCGAATCAAAACTGGCTGAGATGATTACTGATAATTTTAGACTGGGACAAAATGTAAAACTGGCTTATCTGCCTGCCCCAAGCGGAATAGAACTTCGCATTTCTGCAACTGCAGAGAATGAAGACGAGGCTAATGAAGCGGTTCAAAAAACTATCCGTGAAATTGAAGCTCGTGTCGGACGATATATTTTCGGACGCGAAGATGATACTCTCGAAGCAGTAGTCGGACAATTACTGGTCGATAATGATCGTACTCTGGCCGTTGCCGAATCATGCACCGGGGGACAGTTAGGAATGCAGATTACAGTAACACCCGGTTCATCTAAATACTTTTTAGGCGGAATTATTTCATATTCAAACGATGTAAAGATTGAACAGTTAAAAGTTGATCAAAACATTATTGAAAAGCACGGAGCAGTCTCAGAAGAATGCGCAATGGCGATGGCTAAAGGATGCCGTGAATTATTTAACAGTGACTATGCTCTCTCAGTAACAGGAATTGCCGGCCCCGATGGCGGAACTGAAGATAAACTGGTTGGGCTTACATATATTGGACTTTCATCAATTCATGATACTTTCGCTAAGGAATTTAATTTCGGATCATTAAGAGAAATTAATCGCAGCCGTGCTATATACGCGGCTCTTGAAATGCTAAGAAGAAATATTCTGGATATAGAATAATGCGACTTTTTATTGCCCTG
>DAOWMZ010000041.1 GCA_030642845.1 Candidatus Zixiibacteriota bacterium | reverse complement strand
CTTTGATTGTGAAAGCTTCAGCAAATTGAACCCCAACAAGCTGTCCCAATGCCATGGCTCTGGTTCGCATCAATTCGTAAATATCCAGACCGGGCTGAAAAATATGTTTGGCTGTTACCGGGTTGGCAAATTGTGATTTATAAGCAGCTACTGCCTTGCATTTCTTTTCTATAAAATCAGATATATCCACCAGAAATGAATAATCTGTATTACGAAAATAAGAAGCATAAATAATTTTACGGGGACGAAATGGTTCGCCCTCAAGATTTATCTTTTTTAGTCCGGCCAAAAAGCAGGCATCATATCCTAAATTGCTGCAAACCAGATGATCAGGATGACGTTGTTTCCAATGTGGAAGAATCACTAATTCCGGTTTTTTATCTCTTATTACCTGAGCAAGCTTTAATTTGGTTTCCTGATTATTTTCAACAGCAGAATCAGGAAGAGATAAATTACCACGCCACGATAAGTTCAAAAGCTTCCCAGCATCATCTGCTTCCTTTTTACGTTCATCAAGTGATCCTAATGTCCCCATCTCTCCTCTGGTAAGATCAAGCACTCCGGTTTTCCGTCCCATTGAGGCCATCTTCAGCAAAGTACCCCCATTGGTGATTTCGACATCGTCTGGATGAGCCGCAATAGCTAAAACATCTAAAGTGATATTATCAGGCATTCAGGATATCCTCATAATATTTTTCATACTGAGTAACAATCTTCTCCGAATTGAATTTCTTCAGAGCATTTTCCGATGCCTTTTTCTTGAATTCACTCAATCGTTCTTTGTTGTTCAACAGTGAGAGAGCTGCTCTGGCCATAGAACTTGTTTCCCCAACAGGTAATAGAAAACCATTCACATAATCATCAACTACTTCAACCAAACCTGTTCCGGATGTTCCAATAACAGGAACACCGCAAGCTAAAGCTTCCAATGCCGCCAGACCGAATGACTCTTCTTCTGAAGGTATCAAAAAGAGATCTGCACAGGGAAGGACCGCCTCCACTCTGTTTTGATTTCCAAGGAAGAAAACTTTATCTTCAAGATTTTTCTTTTTAATCTGTCGTCTGGTCAGAACTGTTTCGGGACCTTCACCAACAAGCATCAACTTTGCAGGGACTTCAGCCGATATTTTTTCAAATATATCAATAACATCAAGGGTTCGTTTTACCGGACGAAAATTTGAGACATGAGCTATAAGAAACTCATCCTTTTTCACAAAATCAGATTTCAGACATTCGCACATACCAGGCTGGAACCGTTCCGAATCAAAGAAATTATGAATAACCTGTATATCTTTTTTTAGATTAAACACTTCTTTGGTTTCTTCAGCGAGATAATTTGAAACAGCGGTCAAACCATCAGAAGCATTGATTGAAAATCTTGTCATATCATAAAAGGACGGGGCCTGGCCAACCAATGTAATATCCGTGCCATGCAAAGTTGTAATAATTTTAGGAGTATGGTTTCCCAGCTCAGCCAGCATTTGTTTGGCAAGATAGGCACATGTGGCGTGCGGTATGGCATAATGCATATGGAGTATGTCAAGTTTATAGTCTCTTGCAACCTGAGCAATTTTAGCAGCTAAAGTTAGCGTATATGGTGGAAATTTAAACAGTGGATAAGCGGTAGTATCAACTTCATGATACATTAGATTAGGTTCATATTTATCAAGCCTGAAAGGAATAGCATATGAGATAAAATGGACCTCATGCCCTTTTCGTGCTAATTGCTGGCCTAATTCAGTTGCTACTATACCGGAACCACCGGCGGATGGATAACATGTTATACCAATTACCACTTAATTGTTCTCCATCTCAGATATATAAATCAACTGATGTGCTTTTTCTTCACTTTCAAGCTGATCATAGATAAATTTTATAATCCCAAAACCGTATTTCGAAATAAAATAAGAGATATTTAATGTCCGTTCCTGCAAATTACGATTAGTAAATAATGCATTCCATAATCGATAAATTTTCTCACGGGTATTTTTTGATTTTTTCTTATGAGCTGAAAACAACTTTCCTTCTAACTGCATTAAAGAGAATTCAATTTTACCCTGTATTTGTTTGCCAAATGATTCCAGAGAGGGATCAAAATTTAATGATTGACTGATGAAATGTGACAGATTATCATCAACTCCATTTTTCATCTTGCTGAAATCGGCATCAAGATCATCAGGAAATGATTTTGACAAAATGCGATTTATAATCTGCTCAATATCTCCGGTCAGATCTTCAAATGAAATATCAAATTCATACATTGTTTTTTCATGGTGTTTTTCAACTATCGTCGCCGATGCCCGAGCTTTATAGAATGGCGTTACCCGATCAAAAATAGAAAACAATGGATTCACCTGAGCCAGATATGCAATCTCTGCTGGTCCCCCTTTTTGGGAAAGAACCGGAAAAAGATATGATTGAAATATCGGTTTGGTCATGACATCGGGAGATAGAGATTGGCATTTCTGATCAATAATTGTAAGTAACTGATCCTTAGTTATTTTTTCATCCCCGGCAATAAATCCGTTTCCGTTACTCATTAACGGACGACGACCTTCATTATTTAAGAACAGATGGGCAGCATTTTCTTTCTTTTCTACTTGAAGGTGATAACCATGATGCAAAATATGTTCATTAGTAGAATTGAGCGTATTATGAAGCTCATCTTGTCTATTAACTATAGTTTCAAAAAATAGTTTCGCTAATTCTTTAACTTCAGGATCTCCCGGTGAAAACAAAATCAACCCGTAATCACCTACTAATTTTGCTAACAATTTTCCAAAGGCTGTAACAATAGTGTCCGAAGGTGTGTAGCATTCATCAATCAATTCATAAAGACCATCAGTAAAATCAGTCTCACCAAGACTTGCTCTAAGCTTTTCTTTTGCATTTTTGAGCGACTCTTCGTCAGTTAATAGTATCTCAGCGGTTGGCAACTGCTTTTCCAGTTGAGCATCATAGATGATTTTTTCAATTTCAGCTTTTCGATTGATAACAAAGGTATGGTTAACTTCATCAAAATCGTGGTCATCTCCAGCAATCCAGAATACAGGGACAACCGGTCTTTTAAGTTGTTCGGAGTATTTTTCAGCAGCTTTTACAATTGCCAGAGCTTTCAAAATTACCAGAAGAGGTCCACCAAATAAAACAGCCTGCTGTCCGCTAAATACACAAAGAGTCTCTTTTTGGCGAAGTTTTTCAATATTTTCAAAAGCCTTATCAGAAGCATTATAAATCTTATTTTGTTTGATAAGAATATCAGCCATTTTATCACGTGGGTATTCTATCTTATCAAGCTGTTCAGCAACATGCTCTATATTATCTTCCGAATAAAAATGTCGGGCGGTATACAGCCCGGCAATATAATCAAGAAATATATCGGAATAACCCAACGATTTATCTGGTGTAATTAACTTAACCACTAACTACCATTTCTTCTGTTTTGATCTCAACTTTATTTTTTTTCTTTTTAAAGAAACCTACAAAATCATCAATCAGCGTATAAACCACCGGTACCACAACCAAAGTAAGCAAGGTTGATGACAGCATCCCGCCTATAACAGCTTTGGCCATCGGTGACCTGAACTCCGCTCCGGGACCTAATCCTAATGCTAACGGCAGCATCCCGAAAACAGTAGCCAGCGTGGTCATAAGGATCGGTCTCAATCTGATTGGACCGGCTGTTAATATCGCTTCAGTTCTTGGAACACCTTTGGCTCTTTCTTGTTTCACAAAATCTATTAATAAAATTGCATTTTTTGTCACCAGCCCCATCAACAGCACAATTCCAATCAAAGACATAATGGAGAACGATGAGCCAACTAATCCTAATATAGCCCCTACCAGTGAAAGAGGCAATGAAATCATGATTGATAAAGGATCAAAAAAGGATTCATACTGGGATGCTAACAGGAGATATATAAATATTACTGCGAGAACCAGAGCTTTGACGATATTAGTAAACGATTCATCCATTATTTCAGCTTCACCAACCTTGGACACTGAATATCCGGGTGGTAAAGCTATCTCGCTTGCTTTTTCCATTATTTCATTAGCAATAGTTCCAGCAAAAGCCCAACTGGTTACATTGGCATTTACTCTAACTTCCCGTTGACGATCAAAGCGGTTATATTGGCCTATAGAAGAAGACTTTTTCAGTTTAGCCACTCTACCCAAAGGAACTAACAATTTATCACCATTGGAAAGTTCTTTGTCGCTTTTAATTAAAATCCTCTCAAGGCTTGCCATCGATGACCGGAATTCATCGTCCAGTTTAATCCGAACATCATACTCCTCATCCCCTTCTTTATAAGTAGAAACAACTTCTCCTTCAATAAGAGAACGAACTGTGGTAGGTATTTGATACAAATTCAAAGCCAAATCATCGGCTAGTCTTCGATCAATCTCTACCCTGATTTCCGGTTTGCCTTCCTCAAGTGAGTTTTCAACATCAACCGTCCCGGGGATCTTATACATTATCTGTTGCATCTCATGAGCAATTTGAGTCAGTACATCAAGATCTTCTCCACGAATAGATAATTCAATCGGTTTCTCTCCTCCCCCTTCTCCTTTCTGAGCCGCAATTGAAATAATTGCACCGGGGATATCTGCTACAAGTAATCTGGTAGAATCAATTAGTTCTTTGGCACTTAACAATCTTTCACTGCGATCTATAAACTTAACGAGAAGCTGCCCGTCAGTTACCGGAGCGTTTCCCTCTCCAATTGTAATAAAAGTATTATTAACTTCGCTCATCTCACGGGTAATTGATTCAATTTCCTGCAATTTTTTAATTGTCTCATCAAGATTTGATCCCGGGGGTGATGACATTGTTATTATCATCTGGTTCTGATCGGATTGTGTCATAAACTCCATACCTACAAACCGTGTCATAAAACCGGCAAACACAATTGTCAGCATAGCTATGACTATAACTATCCATCGATGATTTAAAGATCTCTGTAATAATCTTTTGTATTTCGGGTTCAGGCTTTCAAAGAACTTGTTCCATTGTGAGAGGAAATTATAAATTGGATTCCAGATGCGTGCAAAAACAGACAGTTTTTTATTATTCTTTTTTTCTTTTTTTACAGATAGCCAACGAGAGGACATCATAGGAGTCAAAGTGAAAGCTACGAACAGAGAAATAAGAACAGCAAAAGCCACTGTGATGCCGAATTCAAAGAAGAATCTACCAACGATACCTTCCATATAAGCAATCGGGAGGAATACAACCATAATGGCAAAAGTGGTAGCCATCACGGCCAATCCTATTTCTTTGGTTCCGTCAATAGCCGCCTTTACTCGATCTTTTCCCATACTGATATGTCTGTAAACATTTTCCATAACCACAATAGCATCATCGATAAGTATCCCCACTGATAAAGATAACCCCATCAGGGTCATCATATTTATTGTAAATCCCAGTGCGTTCATTATAGTAAAAGTAGCCACCAACGATATGGGTATTGAAATACCTGCAATGATTGTTGGACGATAATCCAGCAGAAAAAGAAATATCACTAATACAGCAAGGAATGTCCCGAATTGGATATTAAAGAGAATTTCATGAATTGAATCTTCAATAAATGTTGAATAGTCTTTTACAATTTTTATTGAAATATCTGCGGGAAGTTCCTTTTCAAGTTTTACGATACGTTCCTTGACCTTGCGCGCCATATCGACCGTATTGGTTCCTGATTGCTTTTTTATTGAAAGAGAAACTGCAGGATTCATATTATAACTGGCAAATGAGCGCTGTTCTTCGATAGTATCTTTGACTACAGCGATATCTTTTAGATAAACCGGAATTCCATTTTTATTTATAACAATAATATTATCAAACTCATCAACCCGGTTTAATCTCCCTGCCATCCTTACAATATATTCGCGCGATGATTCTTCTACCCGTCCACCCGGTATTTCAAGATTAGCGGCAGAGACTGCTCCCCTAATATCATCTACAGCAATTCCGTATGATTCCATTTTCTCAGGATTTAACGCAATCAGGATTTCCCGTTCCTGACCACCAATCATTTCAACATTACCAACCCCGGGAACTGTCTCAATCTGTTTCTTGATTAAATTCTTGGTCAGTTCTGTAATTTCACGAGCAGATCTTCTTCCGGAAATTGCCAAAGATATAATTGGTTCAGCATCAGGATCATAATTTTGTACAATAGGTTCTTCGATCTCATCCGGTAATTCAGATCTGACCCCAGCTATTTTTTCACGAACTTCCTGAGTTGATTCAAAACCATCTTTATATAATTGAAATTCAACTATTAAAAGAGAATAGCCTTCTTGTGAGCGGGAAGTAATATGCTTGATACCTGAAATCTCATTAATGGCATCTTCAATCTCTTTGGAAACTTCAGTTTCAACTGTTTCTGCTGCTGCTCCGGGATAAATTGTCTGGACAATAGTAATTGGGAAATCGATATCAGGAAAAAGATTAACCGACAAGTCATAATAAGAAAATATCCCCAGCACCATCAAGGCGGCAATCATCATTGTGGCAAAAACAGGTCTTTTTACCGCTATCTCAGAGAGTTTCATTATTCACCTGTCTCTACACTTGTAATTTTTACTTTGATATTATCTTCAAGGTAATCCTGTCCAAGCGTCACCAGAGTATCCCCTGCATTTAGTCCGGAATTTATAATTACCCTCCCACTTAAATCAACCCCCAGGCTGACTCCTTTTAGTCTAGCTTTACCATTCTTCACAGTATAGATCATATCTTTTCCGTCAAGATTAAGAACTGCCTTACGGGGAACAGTAATAACATTCTCCAGAACATCCATAATGATTTCAATACGGATAAACATTCCGGGAGAAAAAATATTTTCACTATTAATAAGAAAAGCTTCAACCTGATATGAACGTGTAAAGGGATCAGCCGATTTAGCAACTGTGTTAACAATTCCTGTAGTTGTAAGATTTAATGAACTTACGACCAGATTAACTTTGCTGCCCTCTTTTACATGATTAATATCTTTTTCATTCACACCAAATTTAACCCTGAGAGTATCAATCGTTGCAATTGTGGCAATTTCCTGTCCGGCACTAATATAATCACCTTTTGATACCAAGAGCGAAGTAACTGTCCCTTTGATAGGAGTCTGGATGTTGACCAGTTTACCAGCCGCTTCCCAGGAAGCCTTACTTACTTCATAATCGGTTTTGGCTTCATCATACTGGGATTCACTTACTGCTCCTTCTTCATAAAGATAAGCCATTTTATTGAAGTTCTTTTCGGCATTTTTAAAAAGAGAGAGTGTCTGCTGATAACTGGAACTGGCACCGTAATTATCAAGGGATACTATTACTTGTTTGGGTTTAACTATATCCCCTTCTTTAACATGAACTATATCGACAGCTTCAGCTATTTTACTGTATATGACGGCCTGTTTTTTACCTTCAATGGTTCCTGTATAAGTTTTAACAAACTCTTCAGTCGATTGGTTGGCAATCATCACTTTAACAGGGATCTCCCGTTCAATGGTTACTTCAGTGTTGTCATCTGATTCCTGACCACCGCATGAAAGCAATAGAGCCATCATTGATAGTATAGCTGTGGAAAGTAATATCTTTTTCATACTCATTTTACATAATTCCAATATATTTAATTATAAACTTGTTGCTTTTTTAAGTTCTGCTCTTGCCTGACGAAACTGAAAAATTGCTTCCGCCTGAGCATTCCGAGCATCAGTCAGAGCTACCTGCGCCGATAAAACCTCAAGCAGTGTCCCCACTCCTGATTTATATCTTAGATTGGCAATTTTGAGCCCCTCTTCCGCCTCGGCAATATTAACTCCCTGGATATCCAAAGATTTTTTTGCCTGTAATAACCTATCATAGGAACCCTCAACCTCTAGTTTGATATCATCCTTCAGTTGATTTTGCATCAATTGAGCCTGCCTATGGTCAGCCTTTCTATAACCGACATCTCCGCTTCGTGCGCCACCCTGAAATATTGGAATATTTAGAGATATTCCAGCAGTCGCAGATTTACTTACATTATTACTCAGAGAAAATTCATCTGAAGTTGACTGCCAATTATAGGAAGCAAAAGCAGCTACTGAAGGATAGTAATCCCCTTTAGCTATTTTTATTGCTTTACGGGAAATGTCCACTAACAGATCAGTCTGCTTTACCTCCGGTCTTTGTAACAAAGCTTTTTGAATTAATTCATCCATTGAAGGGATATTGGCGATGGCAGTATCATCAACCTGTTCAATCAGTACTATCTCTGAATTCAGATTAATTCCAAGGAATGATTTCAATTGTTTTTCCGAAAGACGAAGGTTTGACTCGACGGCCAACATACCAGGTAATAAATTATTTTTTTCAACTCTGGCTCTAAGAACTTCAAATTCAGAAACCATCCCTTGTGAGTATTTTTTATAATCTTTGGCAATCGAATAAGCTGTAAAGACCTTCCCACCCTGAAAAATCGATTGCTGCAAAGTAACCCCAAACTGGAAACTGTTTTTATATCCGAATTGTAAACTCGTGGTTTCTTCATTATCCTCAAAAAACATCTTGGGAATAATAAAATTACGGGTGTATAAGCCAGTGGCATTAATTGTGGGCAATGCTCCGGAACGTGCCTTGACAACTTCCCCGTCAGCTTTGACCATTTCCTCTTTGGCTGATAAATAATTGCGATTGAATTCAAGAGCTTTCTCTCTTACATCTTCAATATTGAGCTTAAGAGGTTGAGCATCTATATTCGTTATTAAAAACAGAGTCACAAACATTAATAGCAACATACTCAGCCACCATCTAACTTTAGTATATTCAGGTAATTTGAGTTCAGAGCTACAACTCACGAAGATATTCCTTTCTTTAACATTTCATCTTTCTCTGGTACAAACAGAGATGAAAACAGCCTTGTCTGTCTTTTAAAATCAATCTGGTCAGTATCAAAATTTTGCGCCCAACAGATTCCATCATAAAAAAGCAGGACAAAGATTGCAAGTTGTTTCCTATGAGATTTTGATTTAACATACCTGGCATCAAGACATTTCATACACGCTTCTACTATATATTCATACCCTTTATTAATCATTTTTTTGATGTTTGGAATTTGCATTATTTCAGAAATAACAGAAAGATTATGGCTTGCATTATTCAAGGGCATATTATGATCAGCTTCACGAACCTTTTTCAATAGCTCACTTGGTGATAGGGAACCATCAGGGATTTCATTAAAGGCATCAACCCATCCATCAAGAACGCACTGAACCAGATATTTCAGAATCGACTCTTTACTTTTGAAATGATAATAGACCGCCCCCTTTGTCAAACCGGTAAACTTTGCGATATCATCAATGGTAGTTGCTCTATAACCCTTTTTTTCAAAGAGATTATGAGCTGCATCCAGAATCTGATTGCGCCTTGTTTCTGCCGGAAGTTTGGGGCTTTGCTTAATTCTTTGTACTTTTTCTTTTTTCTTTGT
>DAOWMZ010000077.1 GCA_030642845.1 Candidatus Zixiibacteriota bacterium | reverse complement strand
CAACAACGGTGCCCACTCCTGCGGCAGTACCCACTCCCCATATTTTTTTATAATTAGAGAGAAGCTCCCCGGCTGTGGCGTTGTCGTTTATGGAAATCTGAAGATCACGAGCTACTTTACAGTCTTCATTGAGGACAGTAAAGTAAACTGTTTTACCGGCATTGCTGTGTCCAAAAACACCAATGCGCAAGCCCCCCGGCCAACCAAAAGCGTCATCAACAGTTTTCTGTTCAGATGCCCTAAATTTTTTGGCACCTTTTTTACCAAATCTGAATACTTTTGCAAAATCCACTAAGTTTTATTTCCGCATTATAAATTTCATATTAATAAATAATCTATTTTAATCTTTCTACTCGTTCATACATTTTATCATACTGGCCCTGTTCATAATCAAGCCACCATAACGGTGTCATCATAGCTATAAAAAGCCAAAACAATATTAAGAATGTCAGAAGGAAAAATGCAGGACGGCGTTGGCTGAATACCAATCGGGTATAACGGTAACTTGAGAAAAAGCCTTTTGCTTTGCCGCCCAACTCTCCAAAAAATGATTTTACTTTTGTCCAAAAACTGATTTTGATCAGGTAACGCCACTGCATTAGATATTCTTTAAAGAGCTTTTTCTTTTGGCTCAATTTATCAAACGAACCGACTCGCTGGAGATGAAATTCAAGAGCTGATCTGTCAACCATCAGGTCATTTCCGAGCTGTAATCTTCGCCTCGCTAATTCAAGAAACTTACGGCCATCATCAAAAGCATCAAATGCTTCCGGGCTGAGATCCGCATTAATCGGTCGCCCGTATTTATTCAGGAAATTAGCTAACTCATCAAGCAGAAATGAGTGCAGACGGGAATTATCGTTTAACGCTCCTTCCTTGAACAACAAAGGCAGCAATACACCTTCAAAAAACTGAACATCCTGTTTCGCCGCCCGCAATCCGCGGCAGTAATCATAAGCCTGATTGGAGCGGCCATCAACATCTGCAACCGATTCAAAATAAGTAATCAGCATTTGTACCGTCAGATGACGAAGATCAGAACTTGCCAATGGGGTCAGTTTGACCGCATCGAGGAAAGAGTAATCTGCTTCCACAGCTTGATTGCGTTGTTCCCGTAGTGTTTGAAATACAGTCCTGATGCCATTGTAGGTCTGCATAAAAGCTTCCGTTTCAAACTGTGAATAGTTTGTCTCGTAAGTTTTCAGGTACCGAAAAAGATCATCAATGTAAGATTTTATATCCACTCTATTTTTTTCCTGTCAGTTTATTATACCGCATAGACAATCAAATCAGTTTTACCCAGATTGTCAAACTTGCTAATATCTGGCGTTCCTCTGAATATCAGATTCACTTGGTTTACCGAAGCAGACTTTACCATATCCTGAGACCACAGGGCTACTTTGTTGCCATAAGTGGTGGTATCAACCTTGACTGGATCAGTCTCGCCCAATCCGCGGGATTCGTTTAAACCTAACCGTACCTGCATAGAATTCCATTGCTCGACCGTAAACATATCTTTAACCAATAATATAACCATATCTGATATTGGTTGAGGTTTGGGAATATTTATCAAAAGATAACACAGGCCGCTGGATTCTTCCACCCGGCATCCGGCAAATTCAACTATGCGATATGTTTTACCCTGATAGGTTACCGTGTCAGTAGCAACCGCCTGATCTCCCAATTGATCTTTTTCAACCTGCGCAAGGTAGCCAAAGATACCCCTTAAAACTTCAAAATTTTCATTTATGGCTCTGATATGTCCGGCCAGATCCTGATGATTATATTCCGCTAACAGGAAATTATCCACCGCCGACAGATATGTGCCTAATTCGCTATTCATTTCTTTAGTGAAGAATCTTTCATTCAGATAATCTTTCAAACCGGGTTGAAAGTTAAGAAGAGTTGAAAAAACTCTGAATAGTTTTTTAAAGAACAAAACAATCTCAATCGGATGAACAGAATTTTTTCCTACCACAAAACTATCAAGCGACGATGAAAGATAAAATCCATACTGATAAATAGTATCTTTGAGAGCTGTCTGAAGCTCTGTCCTTTCTCCGGACATTGATCCACCTGCAACAGCCACATAAGCCCGAGATGTCAATGCCAGAAGGCTGTCCAATTTATTTTTATAATTGCGTGCCAATTCAGTCAGTTTTTCATACGCGAACAAGGTCATACAGGGGGGATAATAATTTCCTGATAATACAACCCCATCACCACTACTTACCAAAAGACCGATCTGGAGAAAATTTGCTGCAGGAAAGTTTGGGGGTTGCCCCAGATGAAGAGAATAAGTCGATGAAAGATACGGAATCCTTGGGACATCTTCATCCGGATCAGGATCGCCAACCTGTATTTTTGATTCCGGATCAACGCTGATAAAAACCGGGATGCTGTCCCCGCCCATATCAACATCAGCAGAAATTGTATTCTGACTCGATTCGTTAATCTCAATGAGATATCCACCGGATGTGACTGCCTGACACCGGGCTACTTCAACATGGATATTCGCCCCGTTAACAGTTACATTCAACGTCAATGCTTCAGCCGATGACGACCTCCGCACCAATCCGTAACTATCACCTGCACCGGCGGCATACCATCGTGAAAGTTCCTCAATATATTTATTCTGGCTTTTTAAATGGTGCTGATTTATCAGCATTCCATCCTGCCAGTTAACAGAATTTAAGTTAAAGTCACCCATTGTTTTGCCTTATTTTCATCGATCAAATTTATGACCTGTGATATTCCTTGTCAAGATTGTTGAACCATTGTTTTCACATCTTTATCACTTACAAATGACGACAGACCCAAATAGGTGCTGTTGGAAACAGTTGCCGATGACAAAGAATTTCTATTTACATTTATTTCAATTTCATATTGCAGGTTTTCCGGCATACAAAGTTTCAGAATCTTTTGCAGTTTTAATCTTTTAGCTTTGCCGGGAAGCCAGTTTTTCAAATCCTCAGAAGCCACATCAATTACGTTTACTTTGTATCCTGAATCATATTCTCTGAATTCCCTGCCCAGAACAAATTCAGTACCTAATTGATTCAACTTATTTCCTAAACGAGTAACAATATTATCCGGTATTTTAAATGTAATGGCACTGTTTTCTTCGATTAAAAACTTATATCCAAAAAGATACTCTAACACTTTTGATACCATTTTTGGGTTACCCGACCAGTAGTAAAACGATGGCAGCAGTGATGCCCAGAGTATTATTTCCCGCTGATCGATAGCTCTGAAATCGAGAGAAAAATCAAACAGCTTCATGAATTTCGCCAGATGCTCATTATCAATTGTCGAAAGAGCAAATTTGAGCATTTCATAGTCAGCCTGAGCAAGACTTCGTATCACAGCGGCATCAAAAGGAGCCATCAAATTACGAGCATCATCTTCCCATTTGTTGGATACTTTGGGAGATCCGGTGACACCATAGAAAAATTGATATGGAATTATATCAACCGCACTCCACTTCCCCACTTTCAAAAAAATCTTTGTGCTTTGAGTTAGTTCTGTCCCTGCCTTTGGCTTCTGCCCCAGAATCTCCCCTTTGTAGTTTTCATAGCACCCGACCGCTTTGAGATGAACCTTATTAAGATCAACCCCGACTTTTTTAAGAAGCATCAGCGCCGCTACAAAATTAAACGGCATCCTTCGGCTGCATAAATCCGGCATAGTCGGTGTAATGCCATTACTCATACCGAGATTACCTCCACCTGATACTGTGAATTAACCTGTGAGCGGGCTTTAAGGAAATGAATCAAGCGGGTTTTTAACAGCGAGACTTCATCATTACTATAAAACTCTTCAAAGTTTAATGATAATGCAAGTATCACACAACGCCTCACGCCCCCTTTTTTTATTCGTTCTATTCCATTTTTGCAGGTTACGTTTTTTATCCGGGGATCAAAAGTTGTCGCCCATGATGATATGTCGTCGAATGTAATCGCTCGGTCGCGCTGTCTGAGACGGGTTGAAACTTCGGTCAGTATTTGTTTCTCTGTTCGAGCCGGAATTGCTCCGGTAACCGGAACGATATTTTCACAGGATTTAATGCCGGGGTGATTTTCATAGAGGTCGGATATTTTCCCCTTATCGATCCCGTTTGCATCAGTACCGGATGTTACCGCATAGGAGACTGTAATCGAATCTGGTATAGTTTCTAATAAATTGGTAAAATCAATCCAGAGAACAAGTTTCTCGCCTCGTTCTTCAAGTATATATACTCGCTGATCTTCTATTGATTGCAGATTGTGAACGTCATAATAGTCACTTCCCTCGGAATCAACAACAGATATAATTTCCAGAATAGTGTGTATATCTTCAGGAATTTCAATCTCAACCAGTCTGTTTCCCCCGGTATGTTTAAACAGAGTCAATTCGTTTTTATTGGTAACAACAAAACAATCAAAGTAAAAATTAAGAGGAAACTGAAAAGCGTTCCGTTCACCTTTAACCGGCAAATCCATCTTTATCCAGTAGTAATATTCATCCGGAGTTGGAGCCGCTACCATATTTTCATCACAAAGTTGTGCAAGTTCTTTATCTATCGGACTTTCAACCCATTTCTCAGAGAACGAAGACTGGAGGGTAACAAAATTACTTTCAAGCGCATTAAATAGATCTCTTCCGTTGCGAAGTCCTCCCCAGTTGGTTATTTTTTTTGTATTACTCAGGACATCTTCAATGGTGCATTCCAATCCGGGGCAAAATCCTTTATTCAATTCAAATGAACCGTTGGCATTTCCGGGATACCAATGCGACCATCGTAATTGCGACAGAACCTCGCTTGATCCTGAAGCAAAAATCACCGCATCTTTTAATCCCGATGGAGGGCCGTCATATTGAACCGCAACATAGACCTCCCACTTACCTCCTGAAGAGGCTGGAATATTTATTTGTCCCTGGCCAAATCCACCCTCTTCAATCGGAGAGATATCAATAACCTTTTTATCATTACGAAGATAAATTTTTCTGGGGCGAGCTTCAATTATGCGTGAGTTGCATTCCGGGGAAAAGAAAAAAGTCTTCCCTCTTTCTCTTTTTTCTTTATAAAAAAACTTGGTGTGGGTATCAACTTCAACAGTGGGATCAATCGGTTCGCATCGCATTACAGAATAGGCCGGTATCGGCCAACGTCCTCTCTCAGGGCAGACCGACCTGATTAGTTCTGCCGAGGATATCTCCCAGGTTTTATCAAGGCGGTTGTCAACCAGTTCGATCTGATGGGCATAGACCTGCATCAAAATCCGCAGAATCGGATCCATTCTTTCCTGTGATTCGGGAACATCAGGGTTGTATGCTCTAAGCTCCCGGTACATTTCATTAAAAATCTGGTTTTGTGTTCTGTGAATTGAATTTTTCATATATCAAATAAATTAAATTAGCTAATCTTATAATTGTGTTCGAGTTTTTTTTCTTCACTACCGTCTTTATAGTTTCCGCTTATTTTAATAATCAACTCATTAATCCGGGAGCCAGCCTTTTTTGGATTTACAAATGAAACTGAAACACTATAAAGCCGTTTTTCAAATTTGTCGATCGAATTGCGTAGTCCCGCCCTGATATCGGCAGTCTTTGCCGTCATCAGATCAGAATATTCTTTTTCCCACAAGTCACAGCCATATTCCGGAGAAAACGGCATTTGTCCAATCCGAGTGCTTATAATCAAACCGACAGAATAAATAATAGAATCTTCAAGATTAGTTCGTGAAAGGTACCCTTCCCTGAGCACCAGCGGGAGTGAAAAATATTCCATAATTTACCTAATTAATTTTTACAATTCCACCTTTGATAGTTGTCATAGCACTACCGGAAAGTTCTGCCTGGGCTCCCTCAGCTTTAAAACTTATTCCACCCTTGGCTTCGTAATTCATGCCGCCTTCGCTTTTGAAATTACCACTTGCTTTAAGTTCGATATCTGATGTAGCCTCTCCGGATATTTTAGCAGCAGCTTTTAGCGTAATATCGCCGGAGGTCGTCTCGAGGCTTATATCATCAGCTTTAAGCGATATAGTCCCTCCGGTTGATTCGATAGCTATAAGAGGGCCATCCATATTTAAGACAATAACATTAGTACCGTCACTCTGTGAGATAGTAATTTTTTCTGATCCGCTGGTATCTTCAAATAATATTTCATTACCGTTTTTGGTACGAAAAACTTTTTTTTCTACGCCGCTTCCGAGTGCTTCTGAACTGGGAATAGGGGGGGGGTCAACACCATTATAAAGACATCCCAGAACGATAGGCATATCTCGATTTCCCCGTTCATACCCGATCAAAACTTCATCATCAATTTCCGGAAGAGCAAACCAGCCTCGTTCATTACCACCGTCAGGAGTCATCATTCTCATAAACTGGGTTTCGCTATCTCCATGCCAGGGAAGCTTTACTTTTACACGGCCCAAATCTTCCGGATCATTATTATCTGTAACTATCCCTACCTGCAAATGAGAAAAGGGCTGATGTTCAGGATAAACCGGTGGAAAGGCCAGTTCAAGGGGAGTACATACAAAAGTATTATAATACATCCCGCTTCCTTCAAGAATATGCTCAACCTCTTTAACCCAGTATGATCCGTTCATAGCGGCCATACCTTCAACTCTGACACAACAACCCGGAGCAAGAGCAGGGACAATCGATTTCCCTTTACAAATCATCATCCTCCCCGCAGCACCTTCAGTTTCGCGAGCAAGGGAGTTATCAACCGCTGATTGCAAGGTATGTTTAGCAGAGGAGGATACGCCGGTTGTTGAATAGAGTTGATCGGATTGATCAACCGAATGACTTGACATATCAGATAGTGCTGAACGAATATCTGATTTGGAGGATTCACCACTGATAATCTCTTTACCTCTGGGATCCCAAACATTCCCGGAATAATTCAATGGCGCCGATCCGAGACCAACAGAAAACAATCCCAGATTTTCTCGCCATTTCAACGTTTCGGTTCTGTCGCTGGTAGCTTTTTCAGCATTAAATGCCGAGCCGTCATAGTAAGCATACAACTGATGCTCACTGGCTAGTCGTTTTATAAAATTATAATCAGTTTCCTGATATTGTACTTTAGAGTCAACTTCCAGATTCAGGCTTTGGCTGTTAGAAGCAATAGTGGCACTTTCAATCCTTCCCTGGGTTAATGGATAATCTGAAATAATTGAACCGATTATATCGGAGCAATCATCCTGCTGAAATATTTTATTCTTCTTTAAAGTATCCATCGTGATAGTCGGACTGTGAGCGGTCAGGATGACATTATTGAGACCGTCAATACTGTTTTCCAGTCTGACTTCAGTCACCAAACCTACAAAACTCGT
>DAOWMZ010000158.1 GCA_030642845.1 Candidatus Zixiibacteriota bacterium | reverse complement strand
GGAATCCCTTCCTGACAGGAGATATTTGTAGGGACAGGTCCCCGTGCCTGTCCAGATAAAGGACAACCACAGGGGGTTGTCCCTACATCACGTATCACTTGCTTTCATAAACCTCTAATAAAACAAACAATGCCTGCGCCTTGCGGGAGAACACACAAGGTGTGACCAATGTGGACTTGCATCTAAACCTTAGATTTATTATATTTTATCAATAACAACAAAGGGAGCTTATGAAAAAATTTATTATCTTTACTATAATATCTTTTCTTTTGATTCCAGGTACAATTTTTAGCCAGAAAAAAATTGGCTCCTATGGTGGACAATTTCTACTTGAATCCCCATCTGTCCGTTCCAATGGTATGGGACAACTTGGTGTGGCATTGGTCGATGAGTACTCCTTTTATTTTAACCCGGGAAGTTTGGGACTTTCATATCTGGAAAATCACATTACACTTACACCCTACTCCGGTACAAGTTATAAATCTTTTTGGTACAAAATTAAAAAAAATTACCCATCTTTGATGTTACCGATTTTCAAACATAAGTATAAGACTGGTAATAGCATCGGTTTAAACTTTGCATTTTCATATTCTCGAATAAGCAGTGAACATGATGAAATTGACTATTTCAGACAACCATCTGAAACATTTAAATTGATACTAAAATCATATAATGCATCAATTGGATTTGGGTTTAAAGGTCCGATTGAGGTTGGTGCAGGAGTTAACATAAAATATTTTGAAGAATATTATATCAGTGGTGTAGCAGTTGATTTGGGTTTTATCCTTAGAGCACCATTAGGAAAACTAATAAAGATGGATGATAAAAATTATTGTATCATTATTACTCCCTCAATAGGCTATTCTCACTCAAATATGGGACCATTCTTTAGAACAGGTGGATTTTATGATGACCTTAATTCAGCTAATAGATATGGAGTTGCATTAACTCTAGGTTTGGATTATAAAATGAATTTTGGCAATTGGAATATAGCCACTGCTACCTCATCAATTGAGGATGAGAACCGTCAAAATAAATTTGACTATTCAAAAATAGGAGTTGAAATTGATGTGCTTGAGGCTTTTGCAATTCGTACCGGGAAACCTGAAAGAGAATCAGATTATAGCACCTGGGGTTTTACGGTAAACAGCCGAGGTATCATGAAATCAATTCTTTTTCTGACGGGTGGAGAATCGTCTAAGTCCAATTTCTTTATAAATTTCTTTACAAACAAATTGACCCTCAAATACCTGCAGTCTCATAACAATTCAACTCTTGATGGAATTATTTACAGGGGTTTCACAGTAAATTTCAACCTTTCCCAGATAAATTGACGTATTATTCTAAATTGAAGCTATTAACTTGACAAAATAGCTTAAAATCACGTTTGTTCATAGTTAATATTTTAGGATATGAACATTACATAAAGAGATTACAGCTTGGAAAAAACTGAAACAAAATATATCGATCTTTTTGAAAAATGCTTTAAATATCGTGATCCACAAAAAATAATGGAAATGGGTTTTTATCCCTATTTCCGCCCGATTCAATCCGCCCCCGGAGATGAAGTTGTTGTCGATGGTCATAACTGCATTATGGTTGGTTCAAACAACTACCTCGGTCTGGTTAATCACCCCAAAGTAAAAGAAGCAGCCTCCAAAGCAGTTCTAAAATTCGGCTCCGGATGCACCGGCTCACGCTTCCTGAATGGCACTCTTGATTTACACCTCGAACTCGAAGATCGTCTTGCTAAATTCATGAAACGCCCCGAAGCACTGGTATTTTCCACCGGATTTCAAACCAATCTGGGCATTATCTCTTCTCTTGTTGAAAAAAATGACTCGGTTATAATCGATCGCCAGGTTCATGCCTGTATTGTCGATGGCACTCGTTTATCTTATGGCAAAATTTATAAATTCGCTCATAACGATATGGATGACTTTGAGCGCCTTATCGCCAATGTCCGCAATATGAATAATCGCGGCGGAATTCTTGTTGTAGTTGATGGTGTCTTCTCTATGGAAGGGGATCTTATCAACTTACCCCGTTTGATGAAGGTTGCTGAAAAATATGATGCTCGTGTATTGGTTGATGATGCTCATTCGGTCGGTGTGATGGGTGAAACCGGCGCAGGCACAGCTGAGCATTTTGGACTTATAGATAAAGTTGACATGACCATGGGAACCTTTTCAAAATCATTTGCATCTTTAGGAGGATTTGTAGCTGCTGATAAAGATGTTATCAACTATATCAAACACCGTGCTCGCTCATTGATTTTCTCCGCCTCTATTCCGCCAGCTAATGCTGCATCGGTTATTGCCGCATTGGATATAATAGAATCCGAACCGGAGCGTCGCGAACGGCTCTGGGAAAATGCCCACCGAATGCAAAAAGAATTCAAAGATCTTGGTTTTGATATAGGTAAAACAGAAACCCCGATTGTACCGATTGTAGTCGGAGAGGATATAGATGCCTTCACTTTCTGGAAAGCCCTGTTCGATAATGGCATCTTTTCAAACCCGGTCATCTCACCGGCAGTTCCTCCCGGACAGGCTATGATTAGGACATCTTATACAGCCACCCATACCGATGAACAGCTTGACCGCGTGGTCGAAGTTTTCGCTCGGGTTGGCAGAGAAAAAGGATTAATCAGTTAGATAACTATGACCAATATAAATGTTGTCGAAGTTGAGTCATCGGCTCAGTTAAAGCAGTTTATTAACTACCCTGCAAAGTTATATAAAGACGACCCTAATTATGTAACCCCTTTGGTATCCGAACGCCTGGAGTTCTTTGATAAAGAAAAGAATCCCTTTTATCATTCTTCCTCAACAAAACTCTTTCTGGCTATGGATAACAAAAAAGTCGTTGGCCGCATTGCTACCTGCATAAATTTCAATCATAACGAATTCCACACCGAGCAAACCGGATTCTTTGGCTTTTTTGATTGTCCGGACAATTATGAAATTGCTTCTACCCTTCTTAAAGTAGCTATGATAACGATTAAAAAAGCTGGCATGAACACTATGCGCGGACCGACTAATTTCTCCACTAATCATGAATGCGGTTTTCTTATTGAAGGTTTTGATTCTCCTCCTACTGTTATGATGACCTACAACCAACCCTATCTCCCCCGAATGGCGGAAAAATTTGGTCTTAAAAAAGCAATGGATCTGATTGCATTCCGTCTGGTCAGTGATTATCCCGTCCCGCCAAGAATTCAAAAAGTAGTCGAGAGACTGGCTTCCCGTTCCAAAGTGACTATACGGTCTATTAATATGAAAGATTTTGATAACGAAGTTCGCCGGATAAATGAAATCTATAATAAAGCCTGGGAACAAAACTGGGGATTTATCCCTATGACCGAAGAGGAATTTTTCTATACCGCCAAAGACCTCAAACAGATTATTGACCCATGTATAGCTCTTATTTGCGAACATGAAGGCCAACCTGTTGCTTTTTGCCTGGCTATACCAGATATAAATCAGGCCTTGATCCATCTGAAAGGAAAACTACTCCCATTAGGTTTGTTAAAGCTTCTCTGGCATACAAAGGTTCGCAACAAAATCGATGGTGCCCGTATTATCACTATTGGCGTAATCCCCGATTTCCAGAAACGGGGACTGGAGATGTTGATGTTCTCGACATGCTATAAAAATGGCCAAGTTAACGGCTACAAATGGGCCGAACTTTCCTGGGTATTGGAAACCAACGAACTTATGATTCGCGGTATCGAACAGATGGGAGCCAAGCCATATAAACGCTATCGCATCGTTGAAATGCCTCTGTAATTTGTAATTTACTTTAATAAATATTTTTGATATAATGGTTTTTCAGACGTTATAATTAATATGAATATTATTATTATTAGAAACAGAGTCTCAATTTTTCTGATCATACTCTCAATTAGTGTACTGTCATCCTGTTCGGGTAAATATTCCCGAAATCTTTTTATGATCTTTGATGAAGGTCAGAGTAAAGTGAAAATTGAAGAGGCAAGGTATATCCCCGGTTCGGTTATCGCCAATCCTTTTAAGGAAATAAAAATAAAATCAGGTGATGGATCGATTATTACATTTAACACCGGCTTTAGAGGAAATACAATGAAAGATATGACCGATATTATGATCGGTTTTGATAAATACATTAAGCATACAATTTATTTCCAACTCCCAGCCGTGCCGGATACCGGAACTTACCAATTAAAAGATCGATCTCTGATTCAGCTGATGGGACATTATGAACTCTCTGAAGAATCTAAAATATTTTTACCGGTAGCAGGATTTATTTCGGTTGATTCTATCAATGGCAACAAAATATTTGGCACGGTAAAAGGCAAATACGAAAACAACGACCAAACCCCGCTCGAACTCGACGGCAACTTCACCATTAAGATGTAGCAGGCATTGCCTGTTTATTACTACTCTAATGTATGGGTGGTAGTTGAGGATTTCGTCGGGTGGTCCACCATTTATGGTGGGTTTACTATTGATACAAACCTGTCAGATAAATTACAAATCAACGGCGTTGAGTGGTCCATCTCTTATTGTAGATGTTTAATAATTATTCTTAAGTTGTTGGGTGGCCCACCATTTATGGTGGGTTTCTCTCAGATCAAAAACTAAAAAACAAATAGAGATAAAGCTACTAGCTTATTACTATAATGAATTCCTTTAAACCTCAATCCCATCAATTCCCAACACAATTTCTCCCTCTCCCTGATACCAATTATAACTTGACCATTTCCAATCTTCTGACTTACTAACCAAACCCCAATTAACAGGATTCTTGTGACAGTATTTTATTTTTTCAATTACTATCTCACTTGTTCGACAATTATGATCATAACACCGCCGTTGCCAAACAGCAGGCTGTCCATTTAAACGCCTTAATACATTTTTATCTAATGAAATAATATCCTTTGCACTTCTTCCTTTTAATTGGCCGATCACCCGACCCAGCTTCATCCCATTGGGTGGTAAAAGAACAAGGTGAACATGGTCAGGCATAATTACATATCCCAAAACTTTCACATTATGATCTTCTTTAAGTATTTTTAAATGCTTGAGGAAGATTCTTATATTTATTTCTTTTGCTAAATATTGATGTCTTTTATAACAGGAGAATGTAATAAATCTGGCAGTTCCAAGATTATCGAAGTGTTTTAAGAGTGGCATGTTATTAGTATTTAATTAATGTGATGATGTGTCAATCACATTATGATATTCTATCACCCCACCATAAATGGTGGGCCACCCGATATGAACTGTTCTATGACTCATCATTAAAGTTGAAGATTAAGAATCAATCTTAATATTACTTGAGTTGTAATATACTAATTGACTCAACGCTTTGCGGGAAAACACACAGGGTGTGTCACACCAACTTCTCTTTCTCATCATATATAGCTTTGAATGCCTGATAGCCATATTCATCATACAAACAAAACTGCACTCGCTCAAGATGCTCAGCAACCGGGATAAATCCATACACACAAGTTATCATCAGCTTAGCGCAAGCCTGCATCGGGAATCCCCCAACACCCGTTCCAAAAGCAGGAAAGGCTATTGATTTCACTTTCAACTTTTCTGCG
>DAOWMZ010000208.1 GCA_030642845.1 Candidatus Zixiibacteriota bacterium | reverse complement strand
CCACATGACAGTGAACGATATCGATTGCTTCTTTTTTAATGATAGTATGGATCTTGCGGAGGAGTTTTGTATCGAATCCCTTTTTTCTGCCGGGAAAATGGATTGTGAAACCTTTTTCTTCGAGTTTGCATGCAAGGAAGGAATCTCTTGTATTTTCCATGCTGCATACTGAAACGAGATATTTCTCCCTGTCCATGTTCACGGCAAGGTCGTAGACAATTTTCTCTGCTCCGCCTGTCTTTAGAGAATCAATTAACTGAAGTACCTTTATTCTGTTGTTCATTACTAAATCCTGTTTATGTACGGTTGGAATGAGCCTATCTTATTCGGCATTACGGCTGTTTTCTCGATTTCCCACTTCCAGGTTGCCGATCATTTCCTGAATTAGTTCAAATTTTGTTCGCCAGTCCATGGCGAGGCGTGATTTCAGATCCTGAAGTTCATTTTCAAGTTTGTCTTTTTCCCGAATTGCTGTTTTGATTGCTGAAGCTATTGATTTTGCATTATGTTCTGTGTAGATAGTGCCTGCTGAAAAGTAATCACGGAGTGTCCTGGTGTTCGAAAGGATTAAAGGCTTCGAAAGGGAGATGCCTTCATATCCCCCGCACACGATGCAGTTTTCCTGTTCTGTAAGTACCATTATTACATCAACAGAATTCATCAGTTCAAGGTAGTCCTTGTCAGGAAGATATCCGGTTAAGTGGATATTAGAGGGCATCTTATTCTTATCAATCCCCACTTTTCTGTAATTTCCTGTGATATGGATGTGGGTATCTTTATCAAGAAAATCTGCGGTTTTTATGATATTTTTATAAGGTTCATCTTCCGCGAATGTGCAGACATAGAGAATATTAGAACCATAGTCGAGCTTCCTGTTTCCCGGGGAGTTAAATTTGGGAAGAACATCAGGAAGTATCATTATACGTTCTCCTTGCAGTTGGCTGCGGAATCCCTCATTTGTTACGAGTGTTATATTGGAATACCTGATGGCGAAATGCTGAAGTTTCCAGAAAATAAAATACTTCGCCGAATGGAGTTTAATAAACGGAGTATGAAAGTCATTTATCAGTACATATTTAAAAAAGGGTTTAAGGAAAACTGCCAGGGTTGATAATACGATTGAAGGGTTTTGTACAAAGAATATCTTTGGGCGTTTTCTGATAAGTATCTTTAGTGTGTTGATGATCCCGATTATATAGCGGGTGATCCTGCTCCTGGCGGAAGTTCCGAAATGATAATAAGCGCAACCGAATTCACGAGAAAGATGGTCGCTTCTCCTGTGATAGTGCCAGCTTATCCATATTCTACCGTGTTGCGGGTCTTTTTCAGCTGACGAGTTCTGAATATAATTGTTCATAATCCTTGACTACTTTCGCCGCGGAATGAGTTTTTTCTATCGTTTCTCTTGCTTTTTTCGCGATCGTTTCGGCATTATCTATATTATTTAATACTTGATCTATCATGCCGGCTATAGCGCCGGGATTTTTTGTTTCTACAAGAAAGCCATTTTCTTTATGCCTGATAAGTTCGTTTATGCCTGGTATATTTGTGCTGATAATAATCTTTTTCAGAGCCATTGCTTCCATAACAGACCGTGATATCCCTTCTGTGAGGGATGGTAGTACGAATATCCTAGAATTGTTTAATAATTTCAAGCTGTTGTGCCTGTGGCCGAGGAAATTGATTCTTCCGGCCAGGTCAAGTTTTTTTGTTGTAGATTCTAGCTTTTCTCTCGTTGGTCCGTCACCGATGATTTGCAGTCTAACATTTTTGTTACCGACCAGTTTTATAGCGCGGATTGCATCTTGCACTCTTTTAAGTTCCACAAGCCTTCCCATATATGTGATTAGATATGGGTCGCCCTCTTCCGAGTCAGGTATTCTGTTAAGGTCTATAAAGTTGTTTATTACAGTTATTCTATTCTTTCGAATTATACGCAGGGATAGTGACATTTTTTTTGACAGTGGAACCACTTTATCGAAGAGATTGAGAAATATTTTGTCCAGTGTTTCATAAAATGCTACTTTCAGGTCGCCTGTACCGCACCAGCCATGCGGTGTACTTACTTTTTTGATTTGCGATCCGGTTGACGCGAAATAGCCGAATATATCGGATTTGTAATCATGTGAATGTAATATTTCAATCTTGTTAGAAACAAGATGGTTACGTATTTTCCGGATATCAGATATATTGATTTTGCCCGAGCCTGTTAGGGTTTTGCACTGAATTCCCAAGGCTTTCAGACTCTTGGCCAGTAAAGAATCCTCTGATTGGGCAAGTATCAGCACTTTTGTTTCAAACCTAGTTCTGTCGAGATATTTCAGGAACGCGAGAAGCCATCTCTCTTTGCCATAGTTACCTATCGGGGCGATAATTTGAATGATTTTTATTTTATCCATTATAGCCCCCTGAGTTTTGTTGGCTTTTGTTACCAATTGTAATACTAAAGGGAACTTAATGCATAGCATAAAGTGTGCAAGACTGGAATTGCAATAAAAATATATTTGGCAATTTGACAGATTTTCTGCTATCAATGTTTATAAATGTAATGGAATTGCGTATGTTTAATTTATTGAATTGAATCAGAGTTAAGGTCTTATTAGGAACCCGGCGATGTGGGAACGAAAATTGCGTAACATAATAAAGATTCAGCATCTTAGATTTTGCTTGGAGGGTAGAGCATGATTATTCCAGAAACAAATAAATATTTAATTCTGTTTACAGCGTTGTTGATATTAATGATCCCTTTTGCCGCTCCAAGTGCCCGGATCGTTCATGTGGCGGTGGATGGGAGTGACAGTGGTGATGGTAGTATAAATGCTCCATATGCCAGTGTGCAGAAAGCCATTAAAGAAATTTGTGATTGGCATCCTGAAAATTGGAGTAATGGTGATACTATATTTGTTCATGAGGGAACGTACTCGAATGAGCCAGCGGGTGGTGGATATCCGGTATATGGAAAATATGGAACTTATGTTTATATTATGGGTGTTCCGGGAGAAGCTAAGCCTGTGTTTAATAATGATGATACAGCAGGATTTACTTCTGTAACAAGTGGTAATACGCCACCACATAATTTTGCTCTCAAACGGTTAATATATCAAAAAGCTTCTTTAGGAGCACATAATCTTAATATATCTGCTTGGGAAGTCGGTGATTATCCAGGCCCGATTGACGAGGGTTATGTCCATAATGTTATTGTTGATAGTTGTGAGTTTCATAATGAAAGAGAAAATGCTGAAATGATAAAGATGGCAGGTGTAGATTCTTTTGTCATTAGTAATTGTTATTTTAGTGCAAGTAATGAGCATGTTATAGGTATTGCTGGTGTAGGTTGTCATGTGGGAGAAATATACAATAACACGATTGATTCGTGTTTGCAAGGGGGTATACAGTTTAAGGGGGGTAGTAGTGCAATAGTAATTAGGAATAATATTGTTAATATGTGCGCTTTTACTGGAATTAATATGGGGGGGGATACTGGGTCGGATTATTTTCGTCCTCCTCTTGTTGCTATGGAAACACCTCATTATGAAGCAAAAGAAATTGATTGTTATAGTAATGTGGTTATTGATTGTCCTGTACCATTTAGTTTTAATACTTCCAGAGATTGTAGGTTTTATAATAACATGGTGATTACGACAGATTCTACTCGTACTTCTGAAGGATTGTATGCTTCTGTAGGAGTTGTATGGGTAAGACATACTAGCAATGCGGTGCCCGGTCCATCACGGGATAATATAATTGCTAATAACATCTTTTATTATAATGAAGTGAGGAGTGGTTATAAAAATATTTTTTTTCAGTACCCTGAAAACAGTGGTGGAGATGATGATTTATATGCTTCCTCATTTAAATTTTATAACAATCTGTGGTATTGTTTTGAAAATCCCAGCGAGTCATGGAAAGATTGGACAAATGGGGGAAGATGGAATACTGTTGATACACTTAGGAATATATTTGCGGAGGACCCTGATCTTATTGTAGATCCAAGTAGTGGAATACGTTTTCCAACAAATGGAGAACTTTTGGTTTGGCAGGGAACAAGTATAACTCCCCCTGATGGTTACGAATACAGAGATTTCTTCGGAGAAATGTATACAAATCCACCTCCGATCGGACCAATTAATATCACTTCCGAACCTGGTGCTCCTCCATCTGTTCCCTTAATGAATAAATTGATGCCGGCAAATCTCAATGGGAAACAGGAGTGACAGTTATATAACGTCTTCTTTTGTAAAGTCACCGGTGATCAGGCAAGGGTATGTTTTTATAGGGGTTCAGGAAAATGGATAAAATTCCATTCTCAATGAATTCCTCAAAAATCTAGGTTATATCTCAATGGTGGATAGTATATAAGTAAGTTCTGCTGAAGAAGTCATAATATCTTAAAACTTGTTTATTTTACAAGGGTTTATTGGTACAATCGGACCTATGGAACAGAGAAAAGTGCAAGGTATTATCGAGAAACCACTCAAAAACCTTGCACTTTATAAAAATGAGTTTGATTTGCTATGGAATTTCCAAGAAAATCGATTATGTGTTTAATTTGTACAGTAATTGGCAGTGAATTAAATTTAAGTAGTAGGTTATTTTAT
>DAOWMZ010000334.1 GCA_030642845.1 Candidatus Zixiibacteriota bacterium | reverse complement strand
GAGATACAAATTAACCTTGCTGATAATATGACGGTCGTTTCGGTTTATAATGAATCCGGACAGCTTGGATTTAATCATGCTGACAATTTAATAACCGTTACTCTTGATAGGATCTACAATAAGGATGAAATAATAACAGTTATCACTTCTTACAAAGGTTGGCCGCAACCCTGCTATATGCAGGGATTCGATGTCAAACGGCACGATGAAATAACGAGAGGTCAATTAGTTATAAGCACTCTTTCCGAACCGGAATGCGCCCGCTCATGGTGGCCATGTAAAGATCAGGTTAATGATAAAGCTGATTCCTATAATATTGCAATTCAGGTTGATAAAGAGTTTTATTGTGTTTCAAATGGAAGACTCGATTCTACTATTATGATTGGCGATACCACTCATACTTTTTATTACAAAGTCGGACACCCAATGACAACATACAGCTTTGCTCTGGCAGTATCAGACTATGCTATCTGGGAACATGAATGGGTTTACAATGAAGGTCAGGATACTATGCCAATATTTCATTATGTATTTCGACAGCATGATGGTCCTGTCAATAAAAATCAATGGGAAAAAACAAGTGATGCTTTAACCCTGCTTTCTGACTGGTTTGGGTTGTATCCGTTTGCTGATGAAAAGTATGGCCATGCAAATTACCAGGCTCCATACGGGATGGAACATCAGACAATAAGCTTTATGCCTGGAAAAAATACTATTGTTTTTGATACTTTGATTTATCTTTATCATGAATTAGCGCACCAGTGGTGGGGAAATATGATAACTTGTAAAACCTGGAATGATGTTTGGATACAGGAAGCATTAGCGACCTATGCTCAGGCACTATATTTTGAACATGAAGAAGGTTGGAGAGATTATCACCGACATATGAATGAAATGCGCTGTGAAAGGACCGATCGATCTGTTTATTTTGAAGATGGAACTGATTTTGATGCTCTTTTTGATAGGGATATTGTTTATTATAAAGGTGCCTGGGTAATGCATATGCTCCGGAGGAAACTGGGGGATGATCTGTTCAGAGCTTGTTTTAAAGCGCTATACAATTCCGAATACAAATATGGGTCGATTACAACCGAGGAATTTATAGATGTCTTTAATAATACTGCAAAAGCTGATGAGGCATTTATAGATGTCTCTGGTGATACTACAAAAGCTGATCTGCATAAATTCTTTGATCAATGGATTTACGGCATCGGACTCCCTATTTATGAATGGTCCTACTGGCAGGGGCCGGCAGATCCAACTGATGGAAGCATAAATATTTTTCTCTATGTAAAACAGGTTCAGGAGACCGATCCTGAGATTTTTGAGATGCCGGTTGATTTTGTTTTTGATTATTATGATGATACCCTTAAAAGTGATACAGTTACTCTTGAGGTAAACAGTAAAATCAACAGGTATGTTGTCGAAGTAAAAGATGAAATTGACACTGTGAAACTCGATCCGATGAATTGGGTGCTCCAGAAAAATGAAAATATTGGTTGGCAGATGCGTATTGTTACTCAATATGTTCCTGAAATACAAGATATTGCCCTTAATATCGGAGTGGTTGGTACTAAATATGATGACATAATTTATACCAGCAATGATGTTGGAGAAGTATTATTCGAGCTTATTAGTGATAGTGAAAGCTTTCCCCCTGGATTGGAACTAAGCCCGGAAGGTTTAATATCCGGTACTTGTACAAAAGAGGGGAAATATGATTTCATTATTTCTGCAACTGATCAAAATGATACTAATCTGGTTGATATTGCTTCTCTCTCAATAACAATTATATCACTGCCTGAAAAATATCATCTCTACCAGAATTATCCGAATCCATTTAACAATGGTACTATTATATCATTTGATCTCCCCTATTCTGGAAATACTACTATTGAGATTTTCAATATCCTCGGTCAAAAAGTAACAACGCTTATCAATGGATATTATTTTGCAGATCATAAATATAAAATTAACTGGCAGGGGAAAAATGATTTTGGAAAAGATGTATCATCTGGTATCTACTTCTATCGTCTCCAAAGCGGTGATTATACATCAACTCGTAAAATGATGCTTTTGAAATAAGTATATCATACTATTTTTTAATAATTTGATTTTAAACGTTATTCCGTACTTTGCACATTTGCACAATGGAAAAGTAATAAAGCTTAGTCCATTTTTAGCTTGACAAAAGACACATTTGGATCTATTTTATAACAGGATGCCTAATGAAGATTATGTAATCTTAAAAGACAACGAGGCAATCCACCCCACCATTTTATATAATAAGTATTCATTAATTTTGAATACTACAATAAAGTAATTCCCTCCTTTTGAATTATACCGCCACAATGGTACTATTAAACAAGGGAGAGTTGCCTATGGATTTTTATTCCACCAGGCTTAATCAAATTGATTAGTGCTGGTGGTCCTTCTGAGTTCTTAGAGAGATTACACCACTCTCTCGCGGAGCATGAAACACTGTCTGTCCGGTTAAAATCGGTTTGGGTCAGGGAATGACCCCCAGTCAGGGATGACACCCAGTCATGGGATGACACCCAGTCATGGGATGACCTGATATATAGACTCGGCACACGCTCATCCGCATGAGTCAAAAGTCGGTAAACATGGACGCAGAAAGTGTTTCAAAATGGAAAGACATCCGTAATTCGAATAACTCGACCCTGCTGAAAAGCGGGGTTGAGTTTTTTTTGTACCTATATGATAAGGTGTAGAGCCCATATTTTATCAGTCTGATTTTTATTATAAAAAGTAAAATTAGTTCAATTACTGCACAATTATTTATATAACCCATTAAACAACAATAAATTAAGCAGTTGCTGCTGATTGATGGCAATTATTGGCACTAACCTTGCAAAATAGCCTCCTGTGAATGAAATGGAACCTATTACAGGAGGTTTGGCGTGAGAGTCAAATTTGTGCTGACAATGGATGATCTGCTTGTGGATAACAAAACTGTTGATCAGCTTATTCTGGATTGGGAGTCT
>DAOWMZ010000161.1 GCA_030642845.1 Candidatus Zixiibacteriota bacterium | reverse complement strand
GAATGATTTAATTAAACTTGTCGAAGAAATTGAAGAATATGAAGTCAAAAAATTTGATCAGAAAATTGAAAAAGTATTAAGTATTTTGGAAAAAGCAAAGCAGATTAAAGTAAATGGCTCGCAGGAGGGACAACACCTAGTTGCATTTTTCGAGAAAGTTGATGAGCTAAAGAAAACTATTCCTGACGATAAGCAGAACATCAAAAATCTGTTGTCATACACGCATCCAGTTTCGATGTTGGTTAAGCATATAGAAGAGAACAACCGAAATATTGAAGATAGCCGCCGACTAAAGCAGTCATTAGGGATATTTTGTGGTACGGATACAGCATATTTCATAGCCTTTAACATTTTGACAGGGGAAATGACTATAAGCGGCGATAAAGGGTTAGGGGATATAGAAGGTCAGGAGCATGAAGCAAAAACTGTGGAAGAAACTAGTACTACTATTGCGACTGCAGAAGATCAGGTTGGTGAAAAAATCTCTAAAAAAGAAAATCCAGATGAAACTGGATGCAATGAAGAAAGCGAACAAAAAAATGGCAATGAAGATGACAATATGGACGATATGGACGATATCGCCGAAGCGGTGGCTGATATTGAAGAAAGAGCAAAAGGAAGAGAAAAAATCAGTCCAGAAGAAACATCAAAGTGAGATAATAGAGCTGATTTAAATTTGGAATGCCGGGATGAAGAACAAAGCAGCCCGAAAGAAGAGTACGTTGATGAAACGAATATTGAAACATCTCCACCCGATTCAGATGAAATAACTCCAGTTCTCCAGCTATCCCCGGAAAGTTCACGAGATAAAACATATTTTTTAAACTATCTGGAAAAGGGTGAATTTCGTAAAGCTTACTGGATTGCAGCCTCCTGTGACGTCAAAATCTCTTCTGATCTGATAGGTGCTGTGTCTTTAGGAACACAGATCGGTGTTGGTTCTTCTCTCCCTGCTCAGTTGCAGAGTTTTTTCAGTAACATTCTTGTTTATAATTTTGATGATATTTCATCAAAACTCCTGCTTTTTTCTGCGATTGCAGGCAGTACTCTTTTTACTGCTCCATCCTCTAACGAATTGTTCACACTGGTAGAATTTGTTGAATGTGGAGTGAAACCAATTGATGACCTGGCGCAATTTATAAAGTCAGAATTTCTTTATAAGGGGGTCACCATAAGGCCAACTGATATTGATTCAGTCTTGGGACATGAAGGACAGGAGCAGAAACTTCGAGAATTAAAAGAAAGTTCGTCTGAACTGTTACAGCGAAACAGCAATACATATTTTACAAATTATGTCCCTGCAAAAGTGGTATTAAGGCATCTCTATGGAGAGGGTTCAGAACTGACGAGTATTCACAGGGCCATTGAACGCAACGATAAATCCAGGAAACAGGAAATTCAGTCCTTACTGAAAAAACTCAGCGGTGAAACAATAATTGGAAATGCTCACACTCTTGGACTTAATAAAGTTTCGGCCCCCATTACTGGAACAGCAAGAAACCAGCTCATACGTCGTGTCAATGATACCATTGCTATCGGCCGGGAATGGCACAACCTTGTTGCCGGAACACCACTGGGCAGTAATAAAATTGAAAAAGACCGAATATTAGAGAGTCTACAGCAATACCTGAAAAAAGCGATTGGTTGTCTTGATGGTATAGCTCATGAAGAGTTGGAAGAAAAAATAGCTAATGTAGCCCGCAGGAGTTTTACATCAATATTGGACCAACTGGATGGTAAAGGTAAAAATGATATTATACCTCTTAACTATGAAGTGTTAGGAATTGAATCGCTGGTCCTGGATGATGAGTTTGAGATAGAATCAGATTCTGAAAGTTGCCTAGTGGACTGTTTTACAAACTATTCTGATAGCGATACAGAAATTTCTTTAACCGCTTTTGGCTCTTTTCTTAAGAGACATGAATTTCTTCGAGCAAAACAAATTATTGATATTTTTAACCTTGACCAGGAATACCGTGACCGCCTGGAACAAGCAATTGATGAAGAACATGACAGGATACATAAAAGGATAAAAGAAGTACGGAACAGGGTTGAAGATGCATATCTTCTTGGTCGGCTTGATTTTCAAGAAAACAAAGGGAAAGATTTAAATAAAAAAATTTCTCAGGAGGCTCGCAGAAGTGAGCTGGGCGGAGATTTAGATAAGGCTACTTCCCAGCTTCAGAGTAGCAGCGTAACAATATCCTGGCGAATCAGAGAGATTAAATCCATTATTGATAAAATCGAAGGATACCTGTCCCAGATGGAGCATAGGCATAATGACAGGTTAATGGGAGAGTTTAAGAAAATCCTATCTCAATTTCCTGACTCTGAGTCCGGGAGAGAAGACAGAGACTATGTTGAAGCTGCTTTCAAGGAAGCATTCAATCAGGAGGATAACATTGCCGCTTTTGAACTGATAAATAGAGCAAGAGAGGCCATTCAGGAAAAAACCTCGTTTCCCAAAACCAGTATCGGCGAGAATGAAGAACTATCTTCCTTTTTGAATAATTTAGATACATACCAGGACCTGTTCGGGAATAAAGGAAAACTGGGTATGCATATTTCTTCGATGAGCAAACGGAAGACTGTTGCTGGAAGAAATTTCGGAAGCGTTGACAAGGCTCATCTAGAAGCCGCTGTAGCCGGGTTGTCAGCATGGCGGGACCTGTTAAAGTTAAATTATCAGAAATCTCAAGATGAACTTATCTCTCAAGTGGAAAATATTGCAGATTTCCTGGATATTGGTTTTCGGAAAAAAAGTGTCTTAAGAAAGTCTCCAATTGATGATGACTTTATATATTTAACGGCTGAATTGAAATTTCTTGTAGGCTGTTGTCCAATCCCCACCTTTGGATCTTCCATGGGGAAGACTGTCCATATTATATTATCAAAAAACAAAAAAGAACCGGATCAGCTTGCCACTTTCTTAAGTCGCCACGAGCTTCAACATAAACCTGTTTTCTTGTTTTATCTTCAGGAGATGGGAATCCGGCAACGAAGGATATATCAGCAATTTTTTGCAAAGAAAAAACTGTCCGTACTCCTGATTGATTTGTGCCTGACCTTTCATCTTTGCAGAATCAGGAACAGACTGCCCGCTTTATTTAAAATTGTCCTCCCTTTTTCATGGGCGCAACCGTATCTGATGAAAGGTGAGAATGTTCCGCGGGAAACATTTGTTGGTAGAGATGAAGAGGTAGAATCCATCCATGATATTAATGGCTCATGTATCATTTTTGGTGGAAGGCAGTTAGGAAAATCCGCCTTATTGAGACATATCTATAATACATTTAACAACCCGGATAAAGATGAATATATTGCCTACCTGGATATTGACGGGTTGGGAATGGACCCACAAACTCATGAACAGATGCAGGAAGAATTCTGGCGGAAGGTCCATAAAGTGCTGTGCCGGGAAAAATTCCTGGCAGAGAAAGAAATCAGCGCCAGAAAAGGTGCAAAAAAAGTCGAGGATGAAGTTGTAGATGACATCCTGAATATTTTACAGGAAAATCCAGATAAGTATCTCTATCTGTTGCTCGATGAGACTGATTATTTTCTGGATAACGACTCTTCTCTGAGTTTTCCAATAATCAGACGCCTTCGGGGAATGATGGCAACAACAGGCAGAAGGTTTAAAGTTGTACTTGCAGGTCTGCAAAGTGTCCAGCGTTATAAAAACTGGAAAAATCATCCATTTGCCCAGTTAGGAACTGATATTGTAGTGAGGCCCTTGAAACCAGAGGCAGCCCAGAAACTTATATTAAATCCTCTGCATACCCTTGGATTTGTATTTGAAAAGACTGGCCTTATTCTCCGGATATTGTCGCAAGCGAACTATCACCCTGGCCTTATTCAGATTTTCTGCCATCGGCTTATCGAAAAACTATACATTAAATGGGGTAATAAGGCATCAGAGCAAATAGTAAGAACAGTTGGCTTGGACGATTTGCTGACAATTGAGAGAGATCCTAATTTTATTGAAGATATTAGAAATCGTTTTGATTGGACACTGGATCTGGATGACCGTTATAAAGTCCTTATTTATTCCCTTGTGTTGACCGAAGATCCAACGTCATCTCGCTCGGAGCGGGAGTTTATGAGCCTTGCACGCGACTGGTGGCCACAAGTTTTTGAAAAAATGGACCAGCTGGCATTACGGGCCGTTCTGGATGAAATGGACGGACTTGGGGTACTCGTGAGGGAAGATGAAGAAACTACAAGAATGTATCGTCTCAGGAGTCCAAACCTGCTCAGGTTACTTGGCACTCGTGAACAGATCGAAGATGAGTTGCAGAGAATTATAAGTCTTGATGAACCGAGAATCATGAATTCCAAAAATTTTCATTCCAAGATAAGTGAAAAGCCTGTTTCATTCGGTCCAATGACTAAGGAGCAGGAAGGACAGATCGCAAACGAACTCAATATGTTCGGAATGACTATAATATCTGGCAGTATTGCTCTTGGGCTTGATTGTGTATCAGAACAGATCAAATCAGTATTTGCAGAATTGGAAGAATGGAGGGAAATCATCATCCCTGCTCAATACAATGCCGTGCCGGGGAAATTAATCAACTTTATCAAAGATAAATTGAAACCTCGACACCGTGTGAATGAATATGCGATCATTGATCTTAATTTTTTGCCTAAGGAGTTTAATTTCTCTGAATTTTTCTTAAGCCTGCTGGAAAGCCTTCACGGAGTATGTACCAAAAAAAGTCGAGGTCATATTTTCTTACTTATCGACCCACAACATTCCTGGCATTGGTTGGGTGAATCTAGGCATGAGACTATAATTCAGCATCAGTGCGTCAATTCAATTGAACTGAAACGCTGGAGTAATGGAGCAATCACGAATGCTTTGGAAAATATTGGCGTTTTAGCTAAGGCAAAAGCTAATGGGGAAGATATTTTCGCCATCACTTCTGGATGGCATAACTTAATTAATAATGGCATCCAGAATCTTCATGCAAGTTCACCAAGCAAGGGGAAAAACAATATTATCAAAATTTGGAGGACTCAAATTGACACCTTAAATGATAAACTAAAAACAACTCCAGCAGATATTTTAAAAGAATTTGGCTTGACATCCGAAGAACAAATATTGGCCAAGGCTCTCAAGAGTATTTTTAATTGGAGCAACTTTGACTCTGATGGTTCAATGATAATCAGTCAGGATATATTTGATTATGTGAGTGACGAAGATGAAGAGCTATCGGAATTGCTTTCGGATGGTGGCCGCAGGGTTAAAGAATGGTTGCAGGTGAATGATATCGTTTACCGGACAGAGGATGGCCAGTTGCTGGTGAATCAGGCCGCAAGAGATATCCTTTTGAATGGCTTGCTGACTCAATAAATAACCATTTTTGCCAATAAAAAAAAGAATATCATGCTTAATGTCGAGGATTTGCCAAGCCTGAAAAACATTGCGGAAGTAATTCTGTCTGAGGGAAGCTCTGGCCAGTTGATAATATTCTGTATTCCAACAGAAGATGTTTGGATGAAATGGAAAGATTTTGTG
>DAOWMZ010000100.1 GCA_030642845.1 Candidatus Zixiibacteriota bacterium | reverse complement strand
TATATTACTATCTATAATAGCAGGATTATACTTCGTAGGTATTTCATCATCGGGATTGATAATATGTAAGAATAAAAACGATACTTAGATAACCTATCTAGAGGAGTAACTCATGAAAGTGTTTTTTACGCTAATAATGATCGTGGCGCTTATATCCATAAGTATCGCCAATGCCTCCCAGATAATCAACTATCAGGGAAAAATTAGTGATTCCGATGGCGATCCGGTAGCTGATGGTGATTATCAGATGATTTTCACAATTTATGATGCCGGCGGTGCCAGTCAATGGAGCAGTGATGTGCAGGACGTATTCGTATCCAACGGACTGTTTAATTATTCACTCGGTTCTGTAGTTCTAATTCCAGATAATATTTTTGAAAATTCAAATCTGTATCTTGGTATTAAAATTGGTGATGACCCCGAAATGTCTCCGAAAACTTTATTAACTTCGGTCCCGCGCGCAGCAGTAGCCCACAATCTATCAGGCGGAAGCATTGAAACCAAAACAGGATGTATTGCCCTGAAAAATGAAAACGGAGATTCGGCAATAGTATTCATTGCTGATGCAGACCATAGCCTGATAAGAGTTTTTCCACCAGATGACTGTGTCCCTCCAGAACCATGTTTGCCGGGAATTGAAATTGGAGTAAATATCAAAAACAGAATTGATATGCACTTACCCGGAGCAGAAGCGGAAGCCGGGGTTCTTCAACTGGTAGTCAGTGAAGATGAAGGGGGATTTATCTCTATTCATTCCTCCAACCCGATATGCGCTACAAAAGTCAAGCTGGGTGGATCACCCACCGACACAGGATATGTCACACTATATGGCGGTATTCATAAATCGGAATATAGATTAATCGAAATGAAAAGCCATACCAACACCGGCGGAAGTATGTCTTTTTTTGATCCGGATAATATAGATGGCAGAGAGATACTTTCAATGGGAGCAGCTCCCGGCACTGGAGGTAGTTGTGTAATGTTTAATCCTCAACCGGAACCGCCGGGGCAGGTAGGAATTGAAATGACTACCAACTCGGCCAAGGGGCCGGGTGGGCATATTGCGGTTTATAATACCGACAGTCTTAGCACTTCACTCCAGGGGGGTATGTTGGAACTCAAAGATCCCACTATATCCGGTAATCCTAATGTTATGATGGAGATCAATTCCAACTACAGCCAATTTAACATGGTTGGTGTAAGTCCTCCTCTTGGAGGCGAGCCACCGGTTATATCAATGATGGTCGATGATGACAGTGCCAAAGTCGGAATCGGAACCGGCTCTCCTGTCGAAGCTCTGCATGTTGTCGGGAATATTGCTTTGACAGGCGAAGTTATAGTGGTAACCGATACTAAATTGAAAACAAACATAAGACCGATTGATAATGCTGTTGAAATGGTCAATAATTTAAACGGTGTTCGTTATAATTTTCTGCACAATGAATATCCTGAAATGAAACTGCCTGAAAGAGATCAAGTCGGTCTTCTGGCTCAGGATGTTGAAAAAGTTCTTCCGGAATTGGTTTTTGAAGATGGCAAAGGCACAAAATATGTAGCTTATTCAAAACTTACCGCTGTTTTAATTGAAGCTATAAAAGAACAGCAGGAAACTATAAGTGAATTGCAGGAAAGAATAGAAAAACTGGAAAAACAATGATGATATTGGAGAACAACATGAAAAATGCTTTAACAATGATTTTGATCATGATTATTTTTGTGGCTACTTCGGCAACCATGGCCGATGTCCCACAAACGATTAACTATCAGGGGCGCTTGACTGATACTGGCGGTGAGCCATTACCCGATACAACCCTGAATATTACTTTTTCAATCTACAGGTTTTCTGGTGAGTTAGAATGGACCAGCGGACCGCAAGCAGTGCAAGTTACCAATGGTGTCTTTGATTATGCTCTTGGTTCAAATGTGCCTTTAGGCAATAACATTGTATCAAGGACGTATTCCTGTCATCTTGGGATCAAGATCGGTGATGATGATGAAATCGTTCCAAGAACTGAATTGGTATCGGCACCTTATGCGTATAACGCTTCACGTTCCGATACAGCCTACTTTGCCTTAGATATTTCTGATGGAATTGTGACCGGATCGAAAATATCCAGCTATGCTATCACCAGCACGAAGATTTCAGGTAGTGCTGTTATTTCCGGCCATATTCAGGATGGCACAATTCAATTTCAAGATATTGGCTCAAATAGTGCCGTTGATGGCGAAATAATGAAAATGGTTGGTGGCGTGTGGACGGCATCAACTGATGAAACCGGAGCTGGCGGGGATATCTCTGCAGTATATGCCGGAGACGGTTTGATTGGCGGTGGCACATCCGGTGATGTAACAATATTAGTCGACACAGGTGGCATTACTTCAACTCACCTGGCTACGAGTTCAGTCTATAGTGCTGAAATTGCAGATAATACAATTACTGCCGTCGATATTGCAACAGATGGTGTTGGTGCCAGTGAAATCTCAGCCGGTGCGGTTGGCGCCAGTGAAATTGCTACCGGTGCCGTTGGCTCTTCTGAAATTGCCACTAACGCCGTTTACAGTGCTGAAATTGCAGATAATACAATTACTGCCGTCGATATTGCCCCTAATGCCGTTGGCTCTTCTGAAATTGCTGCCGGTGCCGTTTACAGCTCGGAAATTGCAGACAATACTATTACTGCCGCCGATATTGCAACTGATGGTGTTGGTGCCAGTGAAATCTCAGCCGGTGCGGTTGGTGCCAGTGAAATTGCTACCGGGGCCGTTGGCTCATCTGAAATTGCCACTAGCGCAGTTTACAGTGCCGAAATTGCCGATGGCACCATAATGAATGCCGACATTAGTAGCTCTGCCGCCATCTCAACTTCCAAAATTTATGGTACAGCAGTTAACCAAACTTCAACTCAGACGATTACCGGAAGCAAAACTTTTGATGGCTATGTTTATTTTTGTGATAGCACAATGAGAGTTTCTCCTTCTGGTGTTAGAATTGGCGACCCTACATCCCCTTCTTCATCATTTTTGTTGCGGCTTAGTAGATCTTACAACACAACCTCCACCCGGTATGGTTTATATGTTTATCTGACCAACAGTTCCGCTAATAGCGGAATTATTTATGGAGCTTCTCTATCTGCATATAATCTTTCGACGAACACCAGCAACAGATACGGCCTTAATGCAGTGGCTGGCACCGCTTTAAATATATCGGGTTATTCATATGGTGTTCGTGGCGTTGGTGAAGGCGGGATTTATGCATACGGAGTTTATGGAAGGGGTCGTTATGCAGACCACAATTATGGCGGATATTTCACTACAAGTAAAGATTCGCCTGGTTATGCGGGGTATTTTAGCGGCGATGTTGGATCCAGCGGATTTTTATCAACTGCCGGAAGTGGCATGAAGATAGACCATCCGCTAGACCCTACCAATAAATACTTATTTCATAATAGCGTTCAATCGCCTGAGATGAAAACGATTTACGATGGTAATATAACGACCGACAATAACGGTTATGCCAAAGTGTATTTGCCAGAATATTTTGAAGCACTTAACTCTGATTTCAGATATCAGCTTACAGTTATAGGGGATTTTGGACAGGCCATAATCGCAAATGAGGTTTTTAATAATAGTTTCTCAATAAGAACAGAGAACCCGGATGTCAAAGTTTCCTGGCAGGTAACCGGAATTCGCAAGGATGCCTATGCCGATTCCAAACGGACTTCGGTCGAGGTAGAAAAGTTGGGACAGGAGGTTGGCTTATATCAGAATCCGGGAGCTTACGGACTAAGCGAAACTGAGTCTGTAAATTACATCCATGAAAAGAACGAAGATGAAGAATTGAACCAAAGCAATGAAGCATCGGAATTTGAAAACTAAGAGGTGGATGATATGAAATACAAAAAATATTACCAATATGTGATCTTGATATTTCTACTTGTTTTCACTATCACGGTTCTTGCCGAAGACAAAACAGGCGAAGAAATCAACTGGCAGGTGATTTCAAGTGGTGGTACTAAGGGATCATCTGCCAATTACCAGCTTAATGGTACAGTTGGTCAGACAGCGACAGGTTCTGGTAGTTCGACCAATTACGGTTTGAATCATGGCTACTGGCAGACGTTTGGACCACAGGGTTGCTGTTCACTTCGAGGTGATGTAGGTGAACCCAAAGACGGTTCAGTTCTGGTTAATGACATAGTCTGGCTGGTTGACTATCTCTTTAAAGGTGGAACCGCACCAACCTGTCTTGACGAAGGAGATTGCGCCGTACCTCTTGATGGTTCAATTTTGGTTAACGATATTGTCTGGCTGGTTGACTACCTGTTTAAGGGTGGTGATCCCCCTCCAGCCTGTTGATAAATAAAATCCGTCACAATGGGAAGCAGCATTTCAACCTTGGCGGTTCGCTGCTTCCCTTTCAAATTTCTCAGATTTCGGGAACCGTAAACTTATAGTAGTTGTTAAAGAATTACAATTGAACGACATCTTGAAGGACATCTGATATTGACAACAAAAGGGGCAAGTCACCATCCCTCCCCCCACTTGGCTTGCCCTTTATTGTTATTATTCTCATCTGAAATTCTATACACTTCCTCACCCCCTGTGACTCCTACCATTAAACCAATGGACTCCTATCCGTAGTGTACCCCCTTCACAATTTGACAAATCATTGATATTGATGTATATTTTACTCTATAGGATTAAAAGATGTACTACGTCCTGGCAGGAGATATACATGCTGTATTTATTTCTAGACCGACTCCACAATGTTTTTAATACTTAAGGTTGTAATTATATATATGTACATTCCAACTTTTTATATAATTATATGTATTGCATTATAGAAATATAGCTCTATTTAGCGTGCATCTAAGCTATTTTATGAATATGGTCGATAAATGTATATATAGATCGATGTAACTAATATTTTTTATAACGGGGTATGTTATGAATTACTCATTTAAACAAATCACATTAGTTATCTTTTTACTATTTATTATTGTAAAAAACAACTTTGCAGGAACAGATATAAAAGTAAATAATGATACTGATACAACTACACAAAATGAACCTAGCATTACAATTAATCGCTACTTCTCTGGTGATCCGCTTAATATAGTGGTTGCTTATAATGATATTGGCAAAACTCTGGGGGCTAGTTATAGCCCAGATAGCGGGAAAACCTGGTTCGATACTCAACTTCCATATGTTTGGGCTATAACCGGAGATCCATCAGTTGCATCTGACAATCTTGGAAATGTATATGCTTGTTTTCTTTCTTATGAAGGTTCATGGTTTTATGGTAAAAGTGGAATCTATGTCAGTAAATCAGTTGATGGTGGAAGAACATGGGGTACGCCTGTAATTGTAGACCAACAAGTTTACCCGGGGACAGGTGCGCCAGTTCCATTTACTGACAAATGCTTTATGACAGTAGATACTAATTCTTCCAGTCCAAATGTCGGTAATATTTATGTTGGCTGGCAAAGAGATGATGTCAATGGCTCAAACTCGGATATTTATTTTGGATTTTCTAACAATGGCGGCGCTCAGTTTTCTACTCCAATTAAGATAAATGATAATCTTTCCCAAACTGCTTATGCAGAAGGAGCCTTTCCTTTTGTTGGTGCTAATGGAGATGTTTATGTAACTTGGTATGATTCTTATTTCAAAGGTGGAGTTCCAGGATCATTGTACGTAGATATTTCGGTTAATGGAGGTCTAACATTTGGAATCGATATAAAGGCAGCAAATTTCCTCGGACCATTAAAATATACTTGTGATTGCAGCAACTTCAAGACAAAATGTTTCCCCTCTGGTGCTGCAGATCCAAACGATCCGGAAAAATTATATCTGACTTATATCTCTGATCCTGATGGATATTTTGATATTAGAATTGATGTAGGTGATGATCCGGGTGCAACACACAGTGATGATCCTGATATCACACGTGAAGGTAACAATGTTTATATTGTATGGGAGGATTACCGAAACGGTATTGGTAGTGATATTTATTTCAATCGATCAACAGATAATGGACAAACATGGCAGTTGTCTGCTATCGGTCCTCTTGATAACAATACCAGCCCGGGGACAAGTCCTTCAATGAATTCAAAAGTAGATGCTTCCGGAAACTTTGTATACTGTGTCTGGGAAGATTTAAGATCAGGAATGAATGATATATATTTTAATAGATCTACAGATTATGGTAAAACATGGCAAACTGATCAATTTATAGATGGCAGCAATACTACTATTGGGGGATTTCCAGTTATAGCTAGTACAGGTAGTTTTGTATATCTTGCATGGGAAGATAATCGCCACCTAAGCAATGATGAAGTTTATTTTAGTTATTCAATTAATAATGGTACCTCATTTAGTACACCCATTATTATTAGTACAGGTGATGTTCCCGGCAATGCTCGTTCATATAGCCCACGTCTTGCTTGCGTTGGTAGTTATGTATATTGCATGTGGATTGATAACCGTACTGGTTCATATCAGCCATGGTTTAGTTATTCTTTAAACAATGGCGTTACCTGGCAGACTCCAATAATGATTAGTCAAGGATTAGGCTCATTCTGCAGCATCCCTCTTGAAGGAGGATTAGAATGTACTGGAAACTATGTATATACCTGCTGGAGTGATAATCGAACTGGTGTCTATGAAGTTTACTTTAACCGTTCAATTAACAATGGTCTAACTTGGGGAATAGATGTAACAATTAACAATGGTGGTTTTACTTGTGGCTTCCCGGATATGAATATAAATGGTAATAATGTTTATATAGCCTGGCATGATGATCGAAATAATCCTGGT
>DAOWMZ010000170.1 GCA_030642845.1 Candidatus Zixiibacteriota bacterium | reverse complement strand
CCTTCTTTTTTTAGTTCACTAATTTGTTTTGCCACTGCTCTACGACTAATATTAAGAAATTTTGCCATTTCCAGGGTAGTAATATTGTTATTTCCTTTTACTAATTGCAAAATTTTCTGTGAACTTTTCTGTGAACTTTTCTGTGAACTTTTTGAAAAATCCTCTTTTCGATGAAACACCGAAACAAAACCGGATTTATTAATAACAAAATCTACTTTAATTCCGTTTTCACGACACTCTTCATAAACACGTTTTAAACCTGAACCCCAGCGTTCAATCTCTTTAGCATAGTAAAAAATCTCTGCAATTTTCGGATTTCTGAGATAAGAACGTTCATTTCCCTTAATATAATCCTGCGGAGTAAGTCCTTCGGGAAAAGTTCCGGGATTGAATATTTCGATACGGTCTTTAAATACCGCTATTTCATTCCCTTTGGGGTTGGCATAGTCGCGATGAATAATTGAATTTACCAATGCTTCACGCAAAGCGGCTAATGGTATTTCGGGAATTTCATTGCGTTGTGTGCCGGTTTTACCAATTTCAACTTTCCAGTTAATATGTTCTTTTAAATACAGTTCCGAACTATTGAGCAGATTAAAAAGATTATCCTTGTATGCTTTTATATCAAGAAAAGTCAATTTATCAGTACCTGCAAATACAGCAGCTTGCACTTCCATATTATGTTTACCGGTAAACAGAAATCGTGCGGCTTGTGTCAGTACATTATCTTTTGCCAACTCCAGTTTATTAAGAACTTCATCTGTTTCGCTACTTCCCGTACTTAATCGTTCCGATTCCTCTGCCCTTGAGATAAATTTATTGAAAGATTCAGAATTTATTTCAGAAATTCTGATATCTGATAATTCCATATCCCATTTACCTGCATAAGTATTTATATTAAGAATAAATCTTTTAAGTTCTTGAGGAGAAAGCTTTCTGTCTTCATCAGCCACTCTGATATAAGCAATTCCCTTAGCAAAATAAGGCTTTTCATTACCTTCAAAATCAAGTTTTATACAATTTTTACCATCAATTGTTATTTTTTCAATTCGAGCATAAATTTTAGGCTCAATGTGTTCACTTATTTTTTTAGAAACATTTCTTAGGGTTTTCTCAGATATTTCCTGTTCGATAACAATTCCTTTATCATTGATGCCGAAGTATAATTCTCCTTTTCCATGTTTATTCAGAATAGAGACGATTGAAATCAACGCTTCATTTATTGATGAAGTGGATTTTTTTAATTCAATATGTTCATTTTCTTTTAACCTCATACCCCCAACTTATATAAAATTGTTTTAACTTCTGCATCAATTGCAATTGCTTCTTCTTCCAGTTTTTGCATTTCTTCCACAATCTCATCAAGCGGACGGTAAGTTTCTGCATCATTTACCTGTATGTAGCGGCTGTGGCTTATGTTGTAATCGTTTTTGACAATATCTTCTTTATCTACCAGCCTGGCGAATTTTTCTTCTTCCTTAAATGCTGTGTAGGTTTCGACAATGCGTTCTATGCTTTCAGCTGGGATGTAATTCTTAGGGTCGCCTTTTTCAAATTCCTTACCGGCATGCAGCAAATAAATCTTGTCCTTGTGCCGCTTGGTTTTGTTCAAAAAAATAATAATGCCCGGTGCAGTGGTATTGTAAAAAAGGTTTTCAGGCAGGTAAATTACCCCTTCAATCAGATCATTGTCAATAAACCATTTGCGGCAGTTTTTCTCTTTGTTATTGCTTTTGTTGCCACTTCCTCTACTTGCTGCTCCGGTATCAAGAACAACAGCTGCCCTTCCCTTATCATTTAAACTGCTGTAAATATGTTGCACCCAGCCCCAGTCAATCTTGCCTCCACAGCTTCCTGCCGGAAAGCGTTCCAGTTCGTCATTGATAAAATAGTCATCACTAACATAAGGCAAGCTGTCTTTGCCCTGATTCCACATAGGATTGGCAACTACACGGTCAAATTTTTTCAGTAAGTTTCCGGAGTGAAATTTAGGATTCTTCATCGTGTCACCAATTTCAATAACCCCCTCCATGTCATGTATCACCATGTTCATTTTACTCATTGCCCATGTAGAAGCAATAAATTCCTGTCCATTTAATCTAAGTGGAGCATATTTGTCTTTTGAGCGTAATTTTATATTAGCTTCCATTTCCAGTTCGCACTTAATAAGTAAGCCACCACTTCCACAACAAGGATCATATACTTCCATGCCCGGTTCGGCATCCATAATCTTTGCCATTATAATACCTACCTCAGCAGGTGTATAGAACTCGCCGGCACTTTGTCCGCTACCTTCTGCAAACTTCCGGATCAGGTATTCATAACTGCGTCCGATAATATCCGGCTCTACATCCTTTAATCCAAGAGGCTTTTCAGCAATTTTCTCAATTAGTTTGCTCAGACGATCGTCATCAATATCTCGTTGACCGTGTGTTGTTGCATTGAAGTCAATACGGTCGATAATTCCTTGCAGGTCTTTATTCTCTTTGGCTATTTCACGAAGAATATCTGTAAGTTCCTGTCCGATTTTATCGGAAAGTGTTCGGATAACATCCCATGTCCTTTCAGTTTCAGGGTCATTTGGTTTTATAGGCAGGTAATACCGAACAATTGATTTATCCCGCTCCACTAATTGCAGGGCTTTGGTTCTGCTTTTTACTCTCTCCGCAATACGATCTATTTCGTCATCAAACACATCACAAAGCCGCTTCACAAAAATCAAAGGCAGAATAAAGTCCTTGTACTTGGATGCGTCCTGAGCACCTCTTATACTACAAGCTGCATTCCAAATCCAACTTTCCATTGATTTTACTTTCTCTCCGTTTCCGTTCTTTTTAGCCATTTATTTAAGCCTCTTTTTAATTTTTAATATTCTAATAGCGTTGGCAAAAGAAAACCTGCTTATCGTTTTAATATAGCACTTTCCCTGCAATGTTTAATGATGTCGTAAATATATACCTTGAATGGTAAATATAATAAAAGTTCATTGATGATACAGAATATCATAAAGGAAAGTGAAGAGTCTCATTCCTAAGTAGTGTGTGTTTTTTAGTCAATGTGTTGTTTTGCCATGTAAACTGTTTCTCCGATGTAGTTTAGTAAAGACAAAACTTTGTAACTATTTACTTTGTCTTTACCATAGTCAACCGAGTCCCCATGTAATACATCATGTCTATTTATTCCAAGCGGATTACTAAGATTCTGCTTTTGTCTTGTAACCCCTGTATGTTTTAATGGTTCTAAAACAATCTCTATAATAGAATCACTTTTAACATTTGTATCCAAGAACTTGTTAGCAGCTGATCATTCTTTATCTTGAAAAACCTAATACCGGTCAACTCTTTACAGATACCCTCAATTTGAGAGAGAAAAACGGGAATTGAAAGGAAGTATTCCTGATTATTGTGGGCTCTTATAGCTGCTTGAATAGCTGCTTTACGATTAGGAAATTTCTTAATCAACCTTACCTCAATGTCTGCAATATCATTGTCAAAAAGAGCAACCATTTCATTATTGACAAATTCATGATTCCCTTTTCTTAATTGATCAGCGTAATGGTTTATTGTCGGTGGATGAAAATTAAGAGGTAAATACCACCCGTATTCAGCCAGAACTTTTGTTGATTCTGGAACATCTTGGAGTGCTTTAGCAAGTTCCTTGAACGCATCCTGAAATGGTATAAAAATTTCTTGAAGTTTGTCAGCCTGTGCTTGAATAGCTTTAGAGAACGATTTAAGAACTTCAGGGTCGATATTTTGTAGCGCTGCCATTATTTAATTGTTAGAAATATTCTGCTCTTTTCTTTCCTTTTTATCAATTTACCCACTTTCTCCATATAATGAACAGTTGTAGAAATAAATCGTTCATCATCACAGTTAATGTTGTTTTTTAGGTCTGTCTGCGGACAGTTGGGATTTGCCTTGACGTACTGATAGATATTTGTTGCAAGGTCTCTTCTGGTAAATGCTATATCAACTTGTTCTTTATAGGGGTACAATTCTTTAAAGTAGTTAACAATCTCTTGGATATTTTTGAGCTGCCCGGTGTTGCCGTTGATTGCAAAATAGATTAGGGCTTTGTCAAGGGCAGGGATTGTCTTGATATCAAAACTACCGTACTCCTTTTTAGTGTATTTTATTAACGATTCAAGAAGTCCTAAACTCCCTTTACAGTACATTAGAAGATTATTAATATCTCCTTTTTTCTCTGCTGCTGTCAATTGTCCCATTATGTCAAAGTACAGGTCATTGAGCTTTTTCAATGATTGTCCTTTATAGGTTTCTCGATATCTGGTGACAATTTCGGGTACTCCATTCGGTACTTTCTTGGGAGGTGAAGCTGGTTGTGGTTTATCCTGAGTTGTTGTCTTTGTCCAGATCGGTTGTCTGGTCGTCTTTGTCGGTTTTGGCTTTGTCTGTCTGCCACCGAATAGTTTTTTAAAGAAACTCATGTTAGTCACAGTAATTAATTGTCTTTTAAATAATCAATTAGCTCTCTATCTGAAATAAATTCATTTAGTATATAATTTAAGTATAAGTATAGTAATAGAACAGAATCAACAACTTCATCTATGTTAAAATCTTCCTTGTAATTTCCATGCGCTAAATCAGAACGTTGAGAGTAAATTTTACTTAGTTCTTGATTTAGTTCAATTAAATTATATTCCTTATTATGGTTACGGATTATAATAGCACATTTTAATTTAAATTGCCTGCTAATACTATGCTCAACGTTAAATTTGCTTGTATCAGGATTTCTGGTGATAAGATATTCAATTATGCTCACTAGAAGTAGAAGCATTAATTCTGGATCTCTTAAATGTTCGTATGATGTTTTTAATAGAGATCCTATATGAAAAAGTTTTTGTTTTGGTGACTGTTTTTGACTCAACCTAGTTTTCTTACTTTTTTCTAATATTCTTTCTTGACGAATTATTGTATCTAATCTTGCGCTCTGTTCAATAATATTCTTATTACCGTCAATCCAATACAGCCAACTAGTCACTCTATTTTCATGCTTTATTAAAAAGTTATAGCTAATGCTATTTTCAACAGCCTTATAAACACCTTTATTATCTGATGTAAAAAATAATTCATATGAGTTTTCTTGCAGAAGAAAAGACTCCCCATGATATCTTTTTATATCATTACCTAATGAATCTTTCATTACATTTCCGTTCTGATCAAGCACATATTCCCAGCCATCTTCAATTTTTTTAGTCTCGGTGTACTCTTTTTCTTTTATGCTTTTTGGTGAGAGAAGAATTCTTTTCAATTGAATATCAACAGTATAATCATAAAAATTATTTCTGGGTTTATCAGAGTATTCAATCCATTCAGAATTAAGCGGGCTT
>DAOWMZ010000115.1 GCA_030642845.1 Candidatus Zixiibacteriota bacterium | reverse complement strand
TCGGACATTGCACTGGAATTTTTAACCGGCTATGTTATAGAGAAAGCATTATCGGTTGACAATCTCTTCGTTTTTGTGACTATCTTTGCTTATTTTAAAATTGCACCAATGTGGCAGCACCGAGTGCTTTTCTGGGGCATTTTAGGGGCTTTAGTCATGCGCGCTTTTTTTATAGTTGTGGGCGGAGCTATGCTGTCACACTTCCACTGGACAATGTATCTGTTCGGAGGAATACTTATTCTCACGGGTTTCAAACTACTCCACCAAAGAAGCCAGGAGATAGCAGTCAATCGTACTCTCATTGTGCGAGCTATGAAACGCCTATTTCCCGTGACGGACGAACATCACGGTGCGCGATTTTTTATCAAGCAGAACAGTCGGTGGTTCATCACGCCGCTGTTTCTTGCACTTGTAACCGTTGAAGTATCAGATCTGATATTTGCTGTTGATTCAATTCCGGCTGTTTTTGCTATTACCAGGGATCCGTTTATTGTATTCACTTCAAATATATTCGCTATTCTTGGTCTGAGATCACTTTACTTCCTCCTGGCTGGTATGTTGGGTCGATTCCGTTACCTCAAGATTGGTTTGGCTGCCGTTTTGGTATTTGTCGGTACAAAAATGCTGATTTCCGGTGTTGTCAAAATTCCCATATTGCTGTCGCTGGGAATTATTGGATGTATTCTTATTGGATCTGTAGTCGCCTCGCTGTGGGTTGCACGAAAAAAAGATAGCGTTGTCTCGGGAAAACTTATGATTGAGAATACTTTAAACAAAAAAGACGCTTCTCTTAAGGCTTAATAGGATTTTAGGATGTATTGGACAATGCAGTCCAATTACATCATCGCGTATTGGGTGACCCTGTGTCGCCCAATTTACTGTTAGTTTAACAACAGGAATATCTTATGTCGTTGACAGGCCTACCGCTACACGAGTCGAACTGAAACTTTGGAAAAATTCTTTAGGAATAACTTTCAATAGACCTGTTGCATATATTGAATAGTTTTGTATTATGGTCTAATTGAATTTTTAACTTTGCTGGATGAATATGGCAGACAATGATAAGAGCTTAAAATTTTTTAAAGTTGTCTTGAGCAGTATTGCCGATGGTGTTTTCACTGTTGACAGCAACAGGATCATTACCAGTTTTAATCCAGCCGCTGAAAGAATAACAGGAATCCCTTCTTCCAAAGCGGTCGGTAAATACTGTGCCGATGTTTTTCATTCTGATATTTGCGAGCACTGTCTGCTTAATAAAACGCTTAAAACCGGAGTAGAATCCATTGATCATCCGGTCAGTATTATCAACAGCAAAGGTGAACGCATCCCAATAAGCATTTCAACAGCCATATTAAAAGATAATAATGGCAAAGTTTTGGGGGCGGTTGAAACTTTTAGGGATTTATCTACAATCGAACATCTTCGCAAAGAACTTAGTAAAAAATATTCTCTTGAAGATATCATATCCAAAAGTCCCGAAATTCATAAACTCTTTGCTATCCTTCCTGATATTGCCGAAAGTGAAAGTACAGTTCTGATACAGGGTCCATCAGGATCAGGCAAAGAACTCTTTGCTCATGCTATCCATAATCTCAGCCCAAGAAAAAACCAGCGACATGTTATAATAAACTGCGGGACTCTTCCCCATCAATTGTTTGAATCAGAACTTTTTGGGTATGTTAAAGGAGCTTTCACTGATGCCAAACAGGATAAAGCAGGGAAATTGAGCAAAGCCGATGGGGGAACAGTATTTTTTGATGAAATAGGCGACCTCCCTCTCAGTACTCAGGTAAAATTACTACGCCTGTTACAACAACGAGAATATGAACCGGTCGGAAGTACTGCTCCAATAAAAACTGATATAAGGATTATTGCAGCAACAAACCGGGATCTTAAAGAGATGGTTGCACAGGGGAAATTCAGAGATGATCTATATTTCAGATTTGCCGTTGTAAAATTCACTCTCCCTCCATTAAAAGAGCGCAGCGAAGATATCCCATATTTAGTTGATCATTTTATCAAAAAACTCAATGCCCGTAAAGGTAAGAAGATTATCAGCGTCAGCCCGGATGTGATGTCTGTTTTATTAAAGCATGATTATCCGGGCAATATTCGTGAGCTTGAAAATATTATTGAGTATGGTTTTGTTGTATGTCATGGTAGTATAATTCAAGTCGAACATCTCCCTGTTGAGTTATATGATGATAATATAAGCAGCCCTATTGTTAATGATGCTGCAACTGAAGCTATCAGTGAGAAAAATCATATATTATCAGTTTTAAAAAAGAATGCAGGAAATATTAATAAAACTTCAGATGAATTAGGGATTCATCGTACCACATTGTGGAGAAAACTTAAAAGATTCGATATTGATCCAAAGTCAATATAGCTTACCATAACTATGTTGCATGCAACATGATTGCGTTGCATACCACTGTCGCATGTTGCATAATCTGCAACATCATTATCTCGTCACAATGTTAAGTCGTTATCTAAATATGACATAAAAGAGGCGATGCCACTTGGCATGGTTTATGCAATGTCACTTCTTAATGAAGAAAAAGGTTGCAATTCCACGTTTGAAGGAGAGTATTTCTCCCTGTTTCGAAGCCTCCAGTTGTATTGAGATGGTAGTCATATCAGACAACAAAGTCGAATCGAGACAACAGGTTATATGTCCTGATACTGAGGGTCATAAAAAATTAAGACTTCTTAAGGTACACCGTGTTGATGTTTTAATTTGCAACGGAATCAAAGATCTTTACCAGAATATGCTGAATGCATCCGGAGTTGTTGTAATAAAAAAAATCAGCAACACAATTGATAAAGCAATCGAATTATACCTTGCCGGTGAACTTCTTCCGGAAGCTATTATAAAAGATGAAATAAATCATACCGAATGCGTACCTCACAGCGAATTAGTCGATTGGGCAACAAGAATATTTATTGAAAATGGTTATAATATCTTAACACCGTCAAAAAATGATCAGTTGATTGACCTTATTGCGGAAATTAAATGCCCTGTGTGCAGTAAAACAGTTCGGGTTGCTATTTGCTGCGGATCACATACCTATCGGCCCTCTCAGGAGATAACAGAATTCCATCATGCCACCCCTTCTGGTTATAATGCTAAAATTTATGTCTGCCCCGGAAATCAATCTATTGAAGAATGCTGTCATCAATATGGTATTGAACTTCTTGATCCAAATTTAGAAAGTGAAACAGAAAACAGACATAAAGATAAACTGCCACTCTTAAAAGGTCCGGTTCTGGATCATAAGAAGGCATCATTTTCAGAATAATAATTTGTTATATACGGAGCATCAATGAGAACAAACAAAATAACCGAGGAAGAGAGGAAAAAGGCTTTTACTTCACTGAGAAAACCGGAGGTTATCGAAAAGCAAAAACTCGACGTTTTGTATCATGTCGAGGATTTTGATACCAATGATCGCCCCCGCCGTTTTTTGGAAGCCTTTGCCGCTATTCTAAAACATTCAAACTATCGGATGGCCCTGGATCATTTTATTCGCATGAGTGCCAAGTGCTCCCGGTGTACCACTACCTGCCAGGTATATCAGGCGACCGGAGACCCCAAAGATATCCCGTGTTATCGTTCGGAGCTTTTACTTAGCATCTATCGCCGCCATTTTACTCTTGGAGGAATGCTAAGAGGGAAAATTGCCGGGACAGGTCATGTGACAGATGAAAAAATACAGGAAATAGCAGAAAGCTTTTATAACTGCACCGCCTGCCGAAGATGCGTCCAGGAATGCCCCTCTGGGATAGATCATGGTTTGGTTACCCACCTTGGACGCTATATCCTAAGCGAAATCGGAATCGCCCCAAGGGCTTTAGTGGTAAGTACCAGAGAACAGCTCGAAGGGGAGTCCGGCAATACATCGGCAATCCCGGTTCCGGCCTTGATTGATACATTGGAATTTCTTGAAGAGGATATGTTGGAAGAAAAAGAAGTCGAAATAAAATTCCCGATCGATGTTGAGAATACCGAGTATGTCTTTTTCCCGGCTGTTAGTGATTTTCTTATGGAAGCTGAGACGCTTATGGGAATCGCGGCAGTATTCACTGCTACCGGAGATTCCTGGACAACCGGAACAGGGTATTTTGACGGTATCAATTACGGATTATTCTATAGTGACCGCATCCTTGAAAGAGTTGTTAAAAAAATTGATGTAGAGACCAAAAGACTAAAGGGTAAAAATGTTTTAATAGGAGAATGCGGTCATGCTTCCCGTTCTGCAAAAATGTTTCTACCTGCATATTGTGGCGGGGACAAAGCTTTTCCGGTGATTAATATTATGGAATATACCCATAAGGTCTGGAAAGAGGGACGGCTCAAACTTGATCCTAATGTAGTTACGGAAATAGTTGCCTATCATGACCCCTGCAATATTGCCCGCACAAAGTGGATCATAAACAGACCGCGCGAAATACTTAAAGCCTTCTGCAAAAATTATGTCGAGATGACACCCTCCGGAGAAGATAATATCTGTTGCGGTGGTGGAGGTGGAACAGTTTCTATTGATGAAATCAGACCCTACCGTACAACAGTCGGAGGAAAATTAAAAGCTGATCAAATCAGAAAATCCGGCTGTAAAATACTGGTTGCCCCCTGCGCTAACTGTAAAAAACAACTTAAGGAGCTGGTTGAAGATCAGAAGATAGACTGTGAAGTTGTCGGGCTTCATGACCTGATCTATAAAGCTATTATTTTTGATGATTCCCTTAAAGTTAAGCCAGCAGAAAAAGAAAAAGCCAGCCAGGAGGAGAATTAGAATATGGAAGCTTTACTTGAGTTTGCTCGCGGACCATTGTTCCGACTCAGTTTTGCAATTATGATTCTGGGTTTAATACGCATCCTGGCTCTTGATTTATATTCAGCTTGGGAGGCATACCGCAAAGCAGGGGACAAAACACTCCCCTGGAATCTGATTATAACCAGAACTCTTCATTGGATGTTTCCGGTCAAACGGGTAATCAATTCACGACCTGTCTATAGTATTATTTCAATTCTATTTCACATTGGATTATTGTCTGTACCGATATTTCTGTTTGCTCACATTCAGTTATGGGAAGGTGCAATTGGAATCGGTTGGTGGGCTATTCCAAAAGGTTTAGCTGATATATTGACCCTTACAACAATAGCATGCGGAATCTTCCTTTTTATTGGTAGAATATCAAACAAAGCTTCGAATTTTATCAGTCGCAAACAGGATTACTTCTGGCCATTATTGTTGTTAATACCTTTCGTAACCGGGTACTTTTGCACCAACAGCAACATAGGTGCTTCAGGTTATCAATTTCTTATTCTTGTTCATATTTTATCCGCCGAACTGATATTCCTTCTTCTTCCCTTCACCAAAATGGCTCATTGTATCCTGATGCCGTTATCGCAATTTATTGCCAACCTTGCCTGGAAATTCCCAGCCAACACTGATGATGATGTTTGCACCACTCTCAACAAGAAAGGAGCCAAGGTATGAGCATGGCAATTCTGACAGATGTCACCAAATGTATCGGCTGCAATGAATGTGTTATCGCATGCAAAAATTTATATAAGCTTGATACCGATGTTCCTCGTACATGGCATAAAAATGACGGGCTTTCTTCAAAAAACTGGACATCAATTCTAATAAAAGAAGAAAATCATTATATTCGGAAACAATGCCGCCACTGTCTCGAACCGGCTTGTGAATCAGTATGTCCGGTGGGAGCATTGCATCAGACTCCCGAAGGGGCGGTTGTTTATGACAGCGACAAATGTCTTGGCTGCCGCTATTGCATGATGGCTTGTCCCTATGGTATCCCCCGTTATGATTGGGATAGTGCTGTTCCCTATATCCGCAAATGCATCATGTGCACTGATCGTATCAAAAAAGGACAACAACCGGTTTGCACCGAAGCCTGTCCGACAGAGGCTACTATCTTTGGCAACAGGGATAAATTATTAGCTGAGGCACATCTCAGGATAAAAAATAACCCCGGGAAATATATAAACAAAGTCTGGGGCGAGCACGAAGTCGGAGGGACATCAGTTCTTTATATTTCAGATATAAATTTGGATTTTCTTTCATACAAGTCAGCCCCCTCAACAAAACCGTTACCCACAACAACTGAAGTGGCTATGAAATCAGTCCCTTATGCCTTTGCGGGTATGGGCGGGATTATGTATGGAATAAACTGGATTATACGTCGCCGCAATAAACTTTCTGAAGGCAACGAAGGAGAAGAGGAATAGCTATGAACAGAGTTCAGAATACAAAGCTTGTCTTATGGTTGATAGCAGGGATAGCTGCGGCAGTAGGTCTTACACGTTTCATATATGGTCTCGGTGTTACAACCAATCTGTCCGATGCTACCCCCTGGGG
>DAOWMZ010000323.1 GCA_030642845.1 Candidatus Zixiibacteriota bacterium | reverse complement strand
TTTCAGGGTTGATATTCAGAGTAACCGAAAGTTCATCAATTTGTTTTGGGAGAGGAGATTGAACCAGAATGCCATGAATTTTCGGATCATCATTTAATCGTTTAACAATTGCCACCAATTCATCCTGTTTCAGGGTGTCCGGTTCATTGATGACTTCAGAATACATGTTTAGTTTTTTACATTTTTTTGCTTTGGATCTAACATATGTGGCTGATGCGGGATCATCACCAACAAGTACCGCAGCCAGACCGGGGATAACACCGCGATCCGCGAGAGCTTTTATTCTGCTTTTTAAATCTGATAAAACACTGGCGGCTACTTCCTTGCCATCAATCAGTTGAGCGGACATATATTCCTCTTCCCCTTTATTCTTCTTCAGTCACATCCGGAGAACCTTGTTCTTCTTCAGTCGTATCCTGAGAACCTTGTTCTTCTTCTCCGGGTACTATTTCAGTTTCATTCTCTTCTTTTTTTATTCCTGTAATATCTTCCGGTTTAAATGTATCGATGTCAAAATTATACATAATTCTTTCAATGCTAATTGCATTTCCGTTTTCCCTATCGATCTGAATTACAACTCCGGCCAGACGCACATCATCGGTAGCGGTAGTAAATCTCTTGGGCATACCGGTAATAAACCTTTGGAGTGACGGTTCTTTCTCCATACCAATTATAGAATCGTATGGACCAGTCATACCGACATCGGTAATATATGCCGTACCATTGGGAGTTACATATTCGTCGGCTGTTTGAATATGAGTATGCGTACCAACAATGGCTGATACATCACCATCAAGATAATAAAGCATGGCCTGTTTTTCTGAAGTTGCTTCGGCATGCATATCGATAAAAATCAGGTTCGTTTCCTGACTGACATGACTGATTATTCTATCTGCCGTAATAAACGGACAGTCTATATCTTTCATATATGTCCGCCCCATCAGATTTATTGTGGCAATCTTCACATCATCAATTTCATCGATATAATAACCAAAACCTGGTACACCGTTAGGATAATTGGCCGGACGTAATAATTTGGGATTGGTTTTAAGATGATGAACTATATCGTAGCGATCCCAAATATGATTGCCGGATGTCTGCATATCAATTCCATATGAAAAGGCTTTGCGGGACATCTCGGGAGTAACGCCAAATCCTCCGGCTGCATTTTCGACATTACAAATAACATAATCTACCTTATATTTTTCTCTTAGCGGCTTAATCATGTGTGCTGCTGCCTGTCGGCCAGCTTTTCCACATAAATCCGAAACAAATAATATGGTAAAAACGGACATCAAATAATCTTTCTCAAGAATTTAAAAGTAAACAGTTAATAATTTTCAGGCTTAGCCTGCGGATCAAATAACTAAGGCGGAGTTTACAACCACTCCGCCTTAATATCAAGCAATTATTGTAAAAATGCTTATTTTCAGTCTATTTTGCAAACTCCGTTGATCTGATTTCCCGAACAACTGTCACTTTTATCTGGCCGGGATACTGCATTTCGCTTTCAATTTTATCGGCAATGTCACTCGCTAAAATTGAGCTGGCTAAATCATCAAGAGTTTCATGTTCAACAATAACACGAATTTCACGACCGGCTTGAATAGCATATGCTTTTGATACCCCTTTGAAGCTATCCGCAAGTTCTTCGAGATGCTGAAGGCGTTTAATATATGCTTCCAGCGGTTCTCTTCTTGCTCCCGGACGAGCACCGGAAATAGCATCAGCTGCCTGTACCAGAACCGGATAAGGACCAATCATAGGAACATCGCCGTGATGAGATTCAATAGCATTGATGACTTCTTCTGTCTCACGATATCTTCTCATAAAATCGGCGCCAATTTGTGTATGAGTCCCTTCGGTTTCACGATCAATCGCCTTACCGACATCATGTAAAAAACCACAGCGTTTGGCTAAATGAGCATCAAGTTCCAGTTCGGCAGCCATAAGACCACAGAGCATGGCAACCTCTTTTGAGTGAGCCAGAACATTTTGTCCGTAAGAGGTTCTGAAATTCAATTTACCCATAAGACTGATAACTTCAGGATGAAGACCATGTATGCCTAATTCAAAACAGGCCTGTTCACCAGCTTCACGGACGATAACTTCCATCTCTTTTTGAGATTTATCAACGACCTCTTCAATACGAGTGGGGTGGATACGGCCATCAGTAATAAGTTTTTCCAAAGACATTCGGGCAATCTCCCGTCTGACCGGATCATAGCCGGAGAGGATAACAGCTTCGGGAGTGTCATCGACAATCACATCAATGCCGGTAGCAGTCTCGAAGGATCGAATATTTCTTCCCTCACGGCCAATAATACGCCCCTTCATTTCATCATTGGGGAGAATAACAACAGATACTGTCGTTTCCACCGTATGCTCAGCGGCACAACGGTAAATCGCCGAGAGGATTATCTCTTTGGCCTCTTTGTTGGCTTCCTGTTCAGCTTTCTCCTTGATATCCTTGATGTGCTGGGCAGCTTCAATTTTGGCAGTACTGATCATATTATCCATTAACAGCTTTTTGGCTTCTTCGGGAGTCATGTTGGCAATAATCTGAAGCTTCTCATTCTGCTTATTGATAGTATCTTCGAGTTCCGTTTCCCTAAGTTCAATTCCCTTTTCCCGAGTAAGAATCCCTTTTTCTCTTTTATTAAGATCAGCATCACGATCTTCGATAATATCAATTTTTTTCTGAAGAGCAGAGACTTTTTCGTTTAATTGTCTTTCAGTGTCATCAAGTTCTTTTGTCTTGGTTGCTGCTTGTTTTTCAAAATCACTTTTTCGTTTAAGCCAATCTTCTTTAGCTTCTAACCTGGCTTCTTTTATCTTAATTTCTGCTTCTTTATTAGCTTCTGCAACTATCCGTTTGGCTTCAGCGGTAGCATCAATTACTCTATCCCGTGTAATTCGTTTGACCACGAGCCACGAGAGAAAGAAACCGGCTACAGATGCCAGAATTGCCACAGCGACAATAATGATTGTGTCGTTCATTGTAGCGCCTCCCCTCCGAAATAGTTTCGGAGGTTCAATCTATGTGAAAATGTTGTGGATTAAAGATTTGATCAGAGATTCCTAATAATCAGGGAATACTCTTCTCAGCAGGCAACACATTGTCCAAACGAGTGAGTA
>DAOWMZ010000294.1 GCA_030642845.1 Candidatus Zixiibacteriota bacterium | reverse complement strand
CGCTTAGCCCGGGATTATCCCCTTGCTGCTGTTATGATTGCTGCTATTATTTTCAGGTTGTTGGCTGCAATTTTTTCCAAAGGATATTTATATACGGATGACCATTATGAAACTATTTCAGTTGCTTATCAGTGGCTTCAAGATGGTTTGTTTAACACCGAAGGTTATTTGATCTGGGGGGGAAGGATTGATTCCTCCACTATAGCACGCTGTCCCCTGTATGCATTGTTTTTGTATGGTATAATGAAAATTCAATTCCTGTTTGGAATTGAATCATTGAATAATTTAATGTATGGCATCAGAGCAGTACACAGCCTTATATCTCTTATTTCGGTTTATACTATTTATAGAATTGTCGAACTTGTCACCAAGTCCACACAATGGGCAATGATAGGTGGGCTTATGCTGGCTCTTCATTTTGCTGTCCCTTCCCTGTCAGTAAGAACCTTGATAGAATTCTTTAACGGCCATTTTTGGTTATTTGCAATTTATCTTATTTATCTTTATCACCATAAAAAAGGCTCTGTTTCTTTGCTATTCTGGACCGGAATCATTGCAGGTTTGGCATGGATGATAAGATTCCAGATTGTATTTGCCATAATCGTAACCCCTATAATATTAGTATGGGAGTATCGTAGAATAAAAGAGGCTGTCTGGTTTTCCGTGGGTGCTCTTACTATGGTTGCATTGGCCGGATGGCTTGATTATATAGTCTTTGGTTCTTTTCTATCCGGAACAGTAAATCATATTAAACAAGCTTTAGTGGAAACGACTCCTGCCGTTGAAGAGCCGTTTTGGGTTTATTTTGCAGTATTAACATTTTTATTTATCCCGCCTCTTTCAATAGTCACTTTTATTTTGGCCGGTTTTAAGAAGTTTTGGACAAATCATAAAGTTCTGATTTTTAGTACCCTCTCCTTTATTTTAATTCATACCTATTTATGGAATCGTCAGGAAAGATTTATAATGCCGATTATACCGGTAATCATTCTGATAATGATATTGGTAATATGGCAGCAGCTTTCTGAAAAGCGGTTTCTATTCAGGCATAAACGAATATTCAATGGTATGGTAATATTTTCAGTTGCATTAAATCTATTCTTATTACCGATTTTTACTATGAACTATGGACGTAAGGGCTTGGTTGAACCTTTAGTTAAAATTGAAAAGCTAACTGAGAATCCGACTATAATATTTTTCTCACCTGATAAATTTTACCAATTGTATCCCGATGATTATGTCGGATTCAAAGGACGAACCCGATATAATATTACCAGTTGGGAAAGCTTGGATATTCATTTCAAAAAACATAATCTGAATAATATTGAGTCTTATTACATTTTATATCCACAAAAAGAAGGGGATCTTCAAAGATATATTGATTCATTGGAAACACGGTTAGGGCATCTGGAACAATTATATCATATCGGTCCATCAACAATCGATTACACCTTGCATCTGTTAAATCCCCGCCACAACCAAACCTTTGAAGCATGGGTTTATAAGCATAATGTCATAATTGAATAATGGTCAAAAAAAAACCGGCTATTGCTAACCGGCATTTTTATTTTTATACACTAAAAGCTAATTCTGAATATATTTACTCAGAATTTTGCTCATTCTAGATGTCATTAGCGTATTAGGCAAAACTTCCGTAGCTCCGGCAATTTTGGCTGCTTTCATCTGATCTTTTAAAATATTAGGTGAATAGCATACAATCGGAATCTCTTTGGTTGCGCCATAGGAACGTAATTTATTAATTAACACCGGCGCTTCAATACCATTAAGATTGAGATCAATAATAATCAGATCAGGTTTTAATTCATGAGCTTTTGTGAAAATCTCATCAGATCTGATTGCTTTGATCCCCTCCGCATCCCATCCATCTAAATACGTCATGATCTTGGATGTGAAGATCATGTTGTTAGCAGCAATAATAACCTTTTTACTCATTAACATAAATCCATTGTTAAATTTTCCCTCTACCTATAAACAGGTCTCCCTTATAAACAACATTACAATTTATAATATACACTTTTTTTTCAGAAAAGCAAATTTCTATCAGAAATTGACTATTTAACATCCTCATTAATATAACCCATAAGTTAACAACATCTTATAGGTCAGAGCCAGTTATTACAACAAAAAAACAGGAAAAACCTGTTTTTTGTTGCTTTTAAAAATCCTACTTTATAACAAGTAATAGTACAAAAAAGGCTAAATATTCAATGGATTTTTGATTTTTTATAAATATATCATAAATTTCATCATTTTAGTCACTGGCATTAGCTTAACTCGTTTGTGTAATATGAGTTACAAAGACATAACAGGTGTGAAAAAAACATGAATAAAAATTCACTTATAAAAATCAAGAAAATTAAGACTTTTTTTATAATCCCATTTCTTTTTACAATTCTAATTTTCTCTAATTCTGTTAATTCAGCCGATAAATTCAAAGATAACAAGCCTAAATCGGATATCAGAATCTGCATAACTTTTGATGAACTACCTGCTTCGGAATCATTTAACATCCGCAATCAAAAAGAGACATTACGGATGATCATGGATTCCTTGAAAGCTCACAATGTTAGAGCGGCTGGTTTTGTCGTTGGGAAAAATATTGAAGGGGATTATGATCTTTTGGGTAAATGGCTCAATGACGGTCATCGTCTGGGGAATATGTCTTACTCCCTTTCTGACCTTCATGAGATAGGAATCGAACAGTTCTTAATTGATATCCGCAAAGGGGATGAATCTCTTGAGACAATGTTATCCGGATTTGGGCAGAAACCAAGATTTTTTAGATTCCCATATCTTCACTATGGCAAAGACCAAAAGACCAGAGAGTATATCAGCACATTTCTTGAGGATCATGCTGTCACGGTCGTGCATGCTACTGTTGTTGTTGAAGATTATCTATATAACCTTTCCTTACAGAAAATGGGATCAAAGCCTGATTCATCAGCATTGGTACAACTTCTCAACGAATATATAAATCATGTTATCGATCAAGTTGAAAGATCAAATTCTCTTTCTAAAAAACTATTAGGGCGAAGCTGTCGCCATATTCTTCAACTTAAAGCCAACCGGTTAAACGCCCTCTTTTTAGGAGAACTACTTACCGCATTTGAAAATGAAGGTTACAAGTTTATCACATTAGACTATGCTCTCAAGGACAAACTTTATGATATGCCGGATGCTTATTTTGGTTCACGCGGTGTCGGGTACCTTGATATGATTATTAAAAGCGACCCGGACTTCCTCCCCGCGAAGTAGGTGGCGATCATAATGGCAGAACCGATGAATTGACAATGGTTCTGCCCTACTTGACTAATTGAGAAGCTAAAAGATTTTAATTTGTACCCCACCCATCGGGTGGGTTCTTATTCCGGTATAAACCGGAAACATAGTATACAAATCAGACCGGGGACATAGGTAACAGGTATATTAAAGGCATAATCAAAAGGAGGAAAGATTGTGCCTTGGAAAGAGACCTGTCCTATGGATGAAAGATTAAAATTTATAAGCTAT
>DAOWMZ010000264.1 GCA_030642845.1 Candidatus Zixiibacteriota bacterium | reverse complement strand
TAAAAGACCTTCACGAAACTATTACGAACTTCCAAACAGACTATGGATGGGGGCGGGCAATTGCTGCTCCGCAGATTGGATCATTTAAACAAATTGTCTATATGTTTAATAAACAGACTTCGTCTGTATTTATTAATCCGATGTTGACAGAGAAGAGCAATGAAATGGTAGAAGTCTGGGACAACTGTATGAGTTTTCCGGATCTACTGGTAAAAGTAAAAAGGCATAAAAAATGCAGACTTACATATCGAGATGAAAACTGGGTGGAGCATATCGAAATTATTGAGGGTGATATGTCGGAACTTATCCAGCATGAAGTTGACCATCTTGATGGAATACTGGCTGTATCAAGAGCAGTAGATAATAAATCAATTGTCCTTAGAAGCGAAAAGGGGAAGATTGTTGGTTATTAGTTAAAAAACGTTGGGAGCAATATATGGTTTTTGAACGAATGCTGGATGAAAATCATCAGCCGAATAATAATGAAATTCTGAAAACAATCGGGAAAAAATCTGCGTGGAACAAACTACAGAAATACATCGATGATAATTATAATTTCAGTCCAGAAACAGTCTTTTATGGGAAGAAATACGGTTGGACAATCCGCTATCGTAAAAGCGGTAAAACATTTGTTTCACTCTTTCCTGAGAAAGGGGCATTTACAGTCCTCATTGTTCTTGGGAAAAAAGAAGTAGAAAAAACACTATCTATAATTGATGAATTAAGTTCAAACGTACGGGATCTTATTATTAACACTGAACAGCTTCATGACGGTTGCTGGCTGTGGATCAGGATACAAAAATTAGCTGAGATAATGGATATAATGAAACTTTTGAATGTGAAGAAAAAACCGAAGCAATAGCGATTCAAGATTCCAATATAACTTTATTTGACCGCTTATATAAACATCAATATATTCCCCACATGCAGAATCTATGGAATAAACTTGTCAGTTGGGTTGAGAGTAACCCTGTTGTTTCTCTAATTATTTATTCGGGAGCATTTCTTATACTTGGGTGGTGGCAGGATGGGATCAATCTTGATTCTACAACCTACGCAGTCATTGCCCGAAACATTGCAGAACATGGTGGATGGTTTAATCCGACCTACACTCCTTTTTATCATCCAGGTTTTGCAGAACATCCATATCTCGTAATGTGGATACAGGCGGTAATATTCAAACTTTTTGGAGCCAATGACAGCACTGCTCGGATATTCGGACAGTTATGCACAATGGGTTCAGTCGTTGCTGTATATTTTATAGGGAAAGAAATACAGGGGAAAGCATTGGGGCTTCTCTCCGGTCTGGTTCTGATTCTTACTTATAATTTTATGCAGGGGGGAAACTCAACTCTTCTCGATGTCCCCATGACATTTTTCATATTAGCTTCATTGGTAGGAGCAACTAAACTGATAAAGTCAGATTTAGCAGATATTAATATCTATATATATATAGGAACAGGGATAGCCCTCGGGCTTGCCTTTTTAACTAAAGGAGTAGTATCCGGACCTGTATGGCTGTCCTTTGTAATTATTGCTTTCATCTATCCCAAAAAGACTTTGTTGAATAAAAAGTTCTGGCTGATACCTCTGGTTTCGTTGGGGTTGATTGGTCTGTTTTTATTAGGAGATCTTTTGTTTAATAAAAGTCACTTTTGTGACCATTATTTTATGGTGCAGGTCTGGCGAAGATTTGTCGGGGGAGGTCCGAATATTCACACCAACTGGTATGAATTTATCTTTAGGTTTATAAAATTATATTTACCATTTGTGATCCTATTACCAATAGGAATTATTCTCTCATTTAAAAACAGAGTAACTGCGCTGCTTCCGTTGGGATTAACTTTATTATTCTATTTTATTTTATATTCCAGTGCCTCCAAACTCTACTATCATTATTTTATGCCCGCTTATGCTTTATCAGCAGTTATTGCAGGTTATGCGATTTTCGTGTTTATTAAAGAGAAAATTATATTCAGAGTTACTTCAGGATTCTTAATTATATGGTTGTTTTTAGGGATTGGGGTTACAATTGCCGGTCTGAAAATACATCATATCCGAAGTCCGCAAATATATAATCTGACTGAAAAAATTACGTCATATCTGGAAAGCAAAGAAAACAGGCAAGGCCTGTTAGTTGATGAAGATTATCTTGAATGGGATTATATTGCCAAAACGAGCTGGTACTGGCGATCGGATATTAAATCGGTCAGGACTGTCGAAGAAGCTGTTCAGATATTAGGCGATAGTGCAAAGTATTCTTATATAATTATCCCCAATGATCTTAAACAGGAAACAAAAATTGATAGTAGTTTTAATCTTATTCTATACGCCAAAGAAAAAAACCTAACGATTTATCTTACTGCAATTAAATAAGTTATAAATAAAACTCTCTTCGTGGCTGAACATTTTCGGGAAGAAATCCGTCTTTATATTGTATTCCCCTCGAAGCTAAGAACTAACGTATTTCAATTGGAGGTGGATCATGCGTCCCAAAAAAGCAATCATTATTATGTTAATCCTCACATCTTTTCTGATAATCGCCAATGCTGTTTTACAGGCATCGGGTAATGGAACTATTGAGGGAGTTGTAACAAACCAAAATACCGGCGATCCGATAATCGGGGCATCGGTGATGGTAGTTGGAACTAACAGAGGAGCAATGACAGATTTTGACGGTAGGTTTATTATTAAAAGAATGGAACCTGGAGTATATGAACTCCAAATTACCCATCTTGAATATACTACAGTTAAGATTACAAATGTAGTTGTCAAAAATGATATTTCAACTGAAGTAAATATGAAACTTGAAGTTAAAAATACTGATATTGATAAAGTCATAAAAGTTAAAGGGAAGCAGGATCAGCTTAAAGTCTATGAGACTGCCAACCAAACAACTATTACACGGGAAGAGATAGAAACCGCCCCGGTAACCATGGTAGATGAAATTCTAACACAAGTTGCAGGTGTTGTCACCAACACTCAGGGTGAAGTGTATATTAGGGGAGGTCGTGCAGGTCAAACAGTAGGTATTCCGAAACCTGTAAGCGATGGGAATGAATTCAAAAACAGGAAAAAACTGACTTCTCCAAGTATTGTTGCACCAAAATACAGATACGATCACGAAGGCCGAGCCTATGGTTTTGAAGAACCGTGCTACCCTGATTATGATGATTACTACTGGTTTCCGGATGGACAATATGATGCCATGTTTTTCCAGGATTATGGAACAAATCCCTTTGTCAATGCCTTCAGGGACAACCTGTCAACTTTTGCTATCGATGTTGACGATGCCTCTTATATAATGACACGATCCTATCTTGAACGAGGATCACTTCCTCCCGAAGATGCGGTGCGGGTAGAAGAGTTTGTGAATCATTTTGATTATAATTATGATGCTCCCTATAAAGCCGCTTTTCAGATAAGTGTCGAGGGTGGCCCCTCAGTTTTTGGACCCAAGCATAGCAAACTTCTTAAGATCGGAATCAAAGGAAAAGAAATTGCCTCTTACCACCGCAAATCTGCGAATCTGGTTTTTGTAATTGATGTTTCCGGTTCTATGCAAAGAGAAGATCGTCTTGAGCTGGTCAAGAAATCATTGAGGATGTTAGTTAAGGAATTAAGATCCGATGATAAAGTAGGGATTGTTATTTATGGTTCAAGAGGGGAAGTGTTGTTGAAACCCACAAGTATCAAACATAGAAGACACATTTTAAATACAATCGGTAAATTGCATGCCAGTGGATCTACCAATGCCGAAGAAGGAATCAAGCTTGGTTATAAAATGGCTAATAAGTGTTTTGATCGCAACCGCATCAATCGCGTAATCCTATGCAGTGATGGTGTTGCCAATGTCGGGCGGACCGGTCCGGAACAAATATTAAGACAGATTGAACGTTATACTGACAAAGGTATAACTCTCTCGACAGTTGGATTCGGAATGGGCAACTATAATGATATTCTGATGGAAAAACTGAGC
>DAOWMZ010000155.1 GCA_030642845.1 Candidatus Zixiibacteriota bacterium | reverse complement strand
TGTCTCGCCATCAATCCAGGCATTTTCGGAAAGAATATTAAACATAAATGAGTTTGGAGTGGAAGATTCAGCACTGATATCAAAACAGAAAGTATCAATTACACAGGTATTGAAAGTCAATTCACCTGGACAAGTTATAACCGGGGGCTGAATGTAAATAATGGTAACAATTAAAGAATCGTTATGACACAATGGTTCCGCAGGAGGTACTTCATAGCTAAATGGGGAACAATTATCTCTAATAGAATAATAGAAGGTATAAGTTAGAGAATCTTCGCTTGAAGGAGTGAAACACTGTTCACCGGTAGAATCATTCAAAACAGTAAAATAACCAGGGCCGCCAGATTGACTTATAATAACTGAATCACCTTCAATATCAGAGAAAGGAACATCAAAACATATTTCACTTGAATCACAAACGTAAATGATCGTATCCGTAAGAGTAACTTGAGGAAGGGTATTAATAGTAACTTCATCATATATCGTTACAGTATCAGTGTGGCAATTATCATTGAATGCTAATTGAAAAGTATATGTTCCGGATGTATCTGGATAATAAAAAATTTTATCCAAATCGTTATCCACAGTTCCATTTCCAGAAATCAGTTCCAAATGTACATCCTGACCTTCCGGATCATTTATCTGTAAATATAAATATCTCATACTTCCTGCATAACACAGGTAAGCTGAAAAATATTGATTTTCCAGAGTAGGTGGTTCATCAACATAAACCACATATTTTTTTTGATGGTATGAAGAGTCAGCATTCGAACCAACGACCAGATATTCTATCAGAATATCGCCATCGGCCGTCGGAGTATAGTTATAATAACCATAAAGTACATTGGTTACAGCATAAGTTAACTCACCCGGGCCTGATAAAAGAGTCATACTAATATTAGTATCCATAATATTATCGAAACCAAATATGAGTGTATCATAAATGGCTTCACCCAGGCAGAGATTAACTGTATCTTCAGGTATTCCGGTATTATCTCCGGATGGAATAATACCCGGATCTCCACCGGTACCTGCTGCTGATATTGATGTAAAACAAATTATTACAGACAATACTATAAGAGTAAAAAGCATCCCAAAACGTCTCATCTTTCCTCCATTAATATTTTCCTTAGCCCATATGAGCTATTTAAAAATAACAAATATATAATCCATCGTAAGACGGACCGAAATTATTGAAAAAAGGTAGTACATTCCCCTCTATCGCAATATCCAGCGTTTTTATAGTCATTTTCTTTTTTAGAATCAGAAAATTAAACACTTCAGTAGTAAAAAATATGTACTTAAATTTATACACTTAAATATATGTCCTTTAGTTAAATTGTCAAGACCTATTGGCCTTCACAGAATCATATGCAACTTCCGTTCCGGTTTATTAAGTTATTGTTAATTCATGACTTGCATATACTTAATAAAACAATCTGCAACAGGATGTCTATATTATGAAATAGAAGTAATTAGAATATGCTTTAGAATGCCTACATTCATATATATGGAAAATATTGATACTATTACTTCAAAAGATTTAATTTGAAAATTGTGGAATTTTTTTTAATTTTTAAAAAGAAAAGGTGCTGTCAGTTCATACCAACAGCACCTGATTTATCATAATATATTATTATTGATCTACTTATCTGATCCCAAAATAACCGGTAAACTACCGGCATCATTTCCAACGATAATAACTTTGGTATTGTTAGATTCTGCAATTTTCAAAGTAGCCTCAATACCTTTCCATTTCAGCAATGAATTTGTGATTCCTGCTGATACAATCTTTTGGAAATCAGAGATACCTTTGGCTTCGATTCTTTTTCTATCCGCTTCAAGCCTCTCTTTTTGGATTGTAAATTCCATTTTCTGGGCTTCCTGATCGGCAGCTAATTTGAAGTTAATCGCCTCACTAATTTTTGCCGGAATCTCAACATCCCTTACCAGAACATCCTGAATATCAATAAAATGACTAACCATTTCAGCTCTCAATTCAGTTGTGATTGATTCTTTCAGTTCTTCTCGTTTAGTTGAGTAAATTTCCTCCGGTTTGTAACGTCCAGCAACAGTTCGGGCTATACCTCTAACTGTTGGAGCTACTTTGACATCATAATAAGCCGGACCAATAGTAATCTGCAACGAATCAATTCTGTTTATCACGGGTCGGAAAAGAATAGATACTTCCATTCTGATTGTAGCACCATCTGAAGATAGTACCTGCAGATTTTCTTTGCGTTCCGAAGTCTGAATTTTGTACACCATCATGCTGTTCCAGGGAAGGTGCCAGTTAAAACCTTCCTGATATATTTTACCCATCTCGGTACCATCACCAAACTTGCTGAAAAACACCCCTCTTTGCCCGGATGAGACCTGCGTGCCGCAGCCTATTGTAGTAATTGCCATAATCATTACTAACAATAATCCGGCGATTTGACTTTTCTTCATCTTAACCTCCATGTAATAGTTTGATTATAAATTCACATGAATATATCGACGAATTAAAGAATATTCAATCAAAATCGAAAAAAATCGTTAATGTAGAAACTTACAGATCTATTCGATAAGGCACACACCAGCCAAACCAATTGGTCCCCATCGTATCAGGGGGTTGCCCTCCAGGAATTTCAAAGCGGTCAATATCCTGAATAAACAGAACATTCCATATTCTGGGATTATTTGTCGGAATTTGAACTGTGTCAATATATGTAGAACTGTCTGAACGGGTTGACAGGCTCATCTCGTAACCGTTGTTAGTAGAAGCTGTTATAATTTGATAATAGGATGAATTCTCTACATTATTATTTGTCAGGATCAACCTATCCCCGACATCAGGGACACCTATAGCATCAAGGCGCTGATACCTAAATTCTGTCTCGCGAGGGGTAGTATCTTCGACAATAAATGAAGCACCGTTATTGTCATATCTGATACTGGATTGATATTGTATAAATCTGAAATTATCCAGATCCCGGTAATCACTATGAAAGAGTTGGCCGTTTTCTGCATGTACATTAAACAGACCATTGGCCAGAATTCCCCCATTATAGCCCCATAATAACCAGCCCAAATAGGAATCCCCATCATTGCCAAGCTTCAGGAAAAAACCATATCGGGTTAACAAACGAATTCTGTTAAAACTGACAGTATCTGTACCATTAATTTTTAAATAAGTTACGTAAAAGAAATCATCAATAATTACTTCAGCATCACGCCTCAGACCGATGGGATTATCGAATTCATGGCAAATTTTGACATTGAATGAGTCCCATGCGCACATATTTATACTATAATTTATATCCCTGGTAGCCGAATCGACTGTCATTTTATAAATAGAATTATCAAAGGGGATAGTGTATGTCTCATCAAGGAAGATATTATCTGTTCTGAAAAGCTCCTGCCCTTCTTCTGTTTCATAAATAATTCTGGTGATTACTTCCTCATCGGAGACATAAGGGACATCGTATTCCTCGCAGGAATTAATCAATACGATCATTAATGAGAACGTAAAATAAATAGAAATAATTTTCATAAAAGAACTTTTCATTTATTTTCTCCTGCCTTTCTTTTTCTTCGCCTTGAACTCCATTTTGTTTATTTCATCCCGGATAGTCATTGCTGTTTCAAAATCAAGATTATCAGCCGCTTTTTTCATTGATTTGAGCATAAAGGCCAACTGGTCTTCATTGCTCATATTCAAAAAATGACTCGGTTTATCAAATTTCTTTTCTTCCTGAGTTTTGGCATCGGCAAAGAGTGTTATTCTCATAATTTCTTCCCTGGTTTTAAAAATAGTCTCAGGATTGATATTATGTTCCTTATTATATTGTAACTGTTTTTCCCGCCTGCGGTTCGTTTCGGTAATCGCTTTATTCATGGAATTAGTCATTTTATCAGCATATAAAATAACCGAACCGTTTTTATTTCTTGCCGCACGTCCGACTGTTTGAATCAACGATCGTTCCGATCTCAGGAATCCTTCTTTGTCTGCATCTAATATTGCTACTAATGAAACTTCCGGAAGATCCAGACCTTCTCTTAACAAATTAACACCTACTAATATATCAAATTCCGCCAACCGAAGATCCCTTATGATTGCCGTTCTGTCGATGGAACTAATTTCACTGTGAAGATATCGAACTCTTAAACCCATACGACTCATATAATCGGTAAGATCTTCTGACATTCTTTTAGTAAGAGTTGTAACTAAAACTCTCTCACCTCGGGCAGCATGCGCTCTGGCCTGTTCGAGGAGGTCATCGACCTGATTCCCAAGTGGTTTTACAGTGATTTCCGGATCAAGGAGACCTGTCGGTCTGATAACCTGTTCAACTATTACTCCTTCACATTGCTCCAGCTCATAGTCTGCAGGTGTGGCCGAGATGTAAATCCGATTTTTCACCAAATTATCAAATTCATCATAGTAAAGAGGACGATTATCCAAAGCCGAAGGAAGTCTGAAACCATGCTCAACCAGAACCTCTTTACGGCTTCGATCTCCGGCAAACATTCCCCGGATTTGCGGTACAGACTGATGAGATTCGTCTATTATTGTAAGAAAATCATCCGGAAAAAAATCTATCAATGTAAAAGGTCTTTCTCCCTTTTTCCTTCCGGCGAGATGACGAGAATAGTTTTCAATACCTGAACAGTAGCCGATCTCTTTGAGCATTTCAAGATCATACCTGGTTCTCATATCAATCCGTTGAGCCTCAAGTAGTTTATCAAGAGATCTATAATCTTCCAATCGTTGTCCAAGTTCTTCCTCAATGCTGACAATGGCTCCCTTAAGTTGTTCCGGTGAAGTTACAAAATGTTTTGCAGGATAGATTGAAATTCTATCAAGGTCTTTAATCACCTCACCGGTCAAAGGATTTATAGTTTTGAGTTTCTCAATCTCATCCCCATAAAACTCAATCCTGATGGCATGTTCATGATATGCAGGAACTATTTCGATTGTATCACCTCTGACCCGAAAATTTCCTCGGGAGAAATCCATATCATTACGGTTGTAGTGAATATCAATCAGTTTGCGGATTAGATCATCCCGATCATAATCTGTTCCTTTAACCAATGAAAGATACTGCCTTTTATATTCGGTAGGTGAACCGAGGCCATAAATACAGGAAACTGATGCAACAATTATTACATCTTCCCGTTCCAGAAGCGATGCTGTAGCACGAAGCCGCAGTCGGTCAATATCTTCATTGATCGATGTATCTTTTTCTATAAAAGTATCAGTTGTTGGCAGATACGCTTCAGGTTGATAATAATCATAATAACTAATAAAAAACTCAACCGCATTGTTGGGGAAAAATGCTTTCAATTCTCCAAAAAGCTGAGCCGCCAATGTTTTATTATGAGAGATAACCAGTGCCGGACGACCATATTGAGCAATAACATTAGCAATTGTAAATGTCTTCCCTGAACCGGTCACACCAAGAAGAGTCTGATGTTTCTGATCATTTTTCAATCCGGCCATTAATTCTTCAATAGCTTTTGGCTGGTCACCTTTGGGGCTGTAAGACGACTGAAGATCAAAAGGGCTTGTATTTATCTTATTTTTTATTATTTCTGACATTTTCATTCCAAATAATAGACGATTTAAAAACTAATATATGCAAACGGATTTTTAGATCAATCAC
>DAOWMZ010000285.1 GCA_030642845.1 Candidatus Zixiibacteriota bacterium | reverse complement strand
TCAATTGGCAGTTCCGGTCCTCCGATTGCATTGGCATTGCCTTGTTCAGGGCAGGGGGGGATAGCCCCACCTTTAAAAAGGAAAGCAACCAGATAGGTTATGTCTGCTACATCAATAGGATTTTGCCTTGCTATAAAATTATCAACATTCCCCCTATAAATACAACAGCAGGAATCACCGATACCATCCAGATCAGTATCTTCCTGCAGAGGGTTAAATATCTCAGAGCAATTATCACACAGATCCCCAAGGCTATCGGTATCAGTATCCAATTGATCGTCATTTGTAACTGATGGACAATTATCGCAAAGATTTCCCAATGAATCAGAGTCGTCATTGAGCTGATCAGGGTTGAACTCATAAGGACAGTTATCAATCCAATCGTTGTAGCCATCGTTGTCGGAATCTACAAGAGTTACTTCAACATTAAAATAACAAGTGTCATGATTGCCTGACTGATCCACAGCAACTGAGTAAACTTCAGTCATACCCGGTTCAAAAAATGTTCCCGACTGCGGTACAGAATAAATCCACCCTGAACAATTATCCGTCATTGTTGGTTCATAAAAAACAGCAGCGCCATAAAGTCCGGAATCGTTAAATACTGAAATATCCTCCGGACATTGTGCCGCAGGGAGTTCTATATCATTGATGATCACGTTAAAAATGCAGGTGTCAGCATTACCGGCATCATCAAGAGCAATAGCTATGACAGAAGTTGTATCAACATTAAAAAACGATCCTGAAGGGGGAGTAATATTTAAGTCAACAACTCCGCAATTATCATCAGCAGTAATATTAAAATTAACTAATGCTCCACATTCTCCCGGGTCATTATTCAGAATTATATCATTCTGGCAGGAAATTGTCGGCGGTTCGGTATCTTCAACTGTAACAGTCAGAGTACAAACACTACCGTTGCCATAGGCATCTACTGCTACATAATTTACAATGATGGTACAAATATTAAAAAATGATCCCGATGCCGGCCATGAGTTGACCCAAACTTCGCAGTTATCATAAACCTCGACTTCGAAATTAACAATCGCTCCGCATTGTCCCGGGTCATTTGCAACAGTGATATTTTCAGGACAGATTATTTCCGGCGGGATTGTATCATTAACAAATACTTTGAAAGAACAAAAAATATCGTTTCCGGCTGCATCAATTGCCTGACAACTTACAGTAGTGGAACCCGGTTGAAAGAAAAATCCTGATGGAGGTTCGGAATTAATAGTAAGACCCATACAATTATCTTCGGCTGATATTTCATAAGTGACAACTGCACCGCATTGCCCCGGCTCAACATCAGTAATAATATTTTCAGGACAGGTGATAGTTGGATTTTCATGATCATAGACAGTAATATTAAAACTACAGGTATCGGAATTACCGGATGAATCATAGGCAATACATGTAACCACATTGTTGCCAAAATTAAAAAATGATCCGGATGGGGGAGTGCAGTTAATCCAGGCTCCACCAAGATTATCAAAGGCATACGCCTCAAAAGCTACAGTTGTACCACATAGCCCCGGTTCATTAAAAACCAGAGTATCATCGGGACATAAGGCTATGGGAGGAATTGTATCAATATAATGAGAATTAATTCCGCCATTATAAAAATCAAATGTTCTGAGAAGATTTTCGGTGGAATCTTCCATACAAACTGCAGGCATCCCAAAATATGTAGGGAAAGCTGTATCAGCAGTTATAATATCATAAGTATAACCATCAAAACCATAAATGATATTTGAGGCATGAAGAGTAATACCATCGCGGGATGAAATTCCGTTATCTCCACAGTCATACCATTTCCATTTTATCGGAAGAAATCGGTCATCGCCGGAAGAGGTGTCATAAATAACGAATTCCGCAGTAGCAATCAGACCGGTTGAATCGAGGTAACACGCAGGATGATAAGGCCCGTTATTTATATCAGCTATAATAACAATTCTGACAGTGTTTGAGTACGGCTCCGAATATCCGAAATATTCGCATTCACAATCAGAAATCAGAGTTCCTGATGTTACCGAATTAAGATTAAGATATTGGCTGTATTCGAAAAATAGATCAAGACCGCCCAATTCGATTCCAGGATCAGTATTAATCATTGTGATTTCAACCTGAACGGTATCGCCATAGTAACCGAATTGATCTGTAGATATTTTTATAGCCTGATCGGCAGAAATTGCCCCTGTAAAAATCAGGCAGAAAAGTAATGTCAATATCGTCTTCAAACTGTCTCCGCAAGTTGTCTTATTTATAATATAATAAAAACAGCTATAATACAATCTATTATTATATTATCGGCTTAATTTTTGGATAAAACAGTATGAAGATTATTGATAATTCTTTCTAATAAAACTCAATCGCAAGCTTGTTTGTCAAAATTCCTGATATACATACCAGTCATTTTCTTCAAGCCAAGTTTTTCATAGAATGGTTGTGTCTCGGTATCACAACACAAATCCAACATATAAAGGTTCTCATATTTTTTCAGAACTTTTCTAACCAGTTCCTGGCCGATTCCTCTTTTTTGATATTCGGGAAGTACCTCAAGCAGTGGGATATATGCACTCATAATATTGTCACTGTTAGCATTAATAAAACCGATAACATTTCCTGTATCCTCATCGATTGCTAATACAAAAGAACTACTTTTTTTGAGAATTTCCAGATGAGTTTCAGGAGTTGGGGGATTAGGCCACCCGACAAAAAAGCCCTTAAGTTGATTTACTGAAATTTCGGAAAGTCTGTCTTTGTAGGTAATCATTATCAATTTCCTTTATTAATCTTCTATCAGAGGTACAAAGCGAACTTCGTATAGTTTTTCGATTGTAATGCCCTGTGTGGTCTTTATAATTTTCATCAGGGTTTGTGTTACTGGAGATTCCACGACCGGTATTATCAATCGACCATCATAACCAAGCTGTTCAATCAGTTCATCCGGAATACATGATGCCGCCGCTGTAACAATAATTCCATCAAAAGGGGCTTCTTCCTGCCAGCCTTTGGTCCCATCACCTAGTTTTATTTTGACTGTTCTATATCCAAGTTCAAATAAAATATTATTAGCTTTTTCTAAAAGAGTTGGAATCCGTTCAATGGAAAAAACGGATTTGGTGATTTCGGATAATACTGCTGTCTGATACCCGCAACCGGTTCCAATTTCGAGTACTCTGGAGTTGCTGTCAATGCCAAGATGTTCAGTCATCGAAGCTACAATAAACGGCTGTGAAATTGTTTGATCTTTCCCAATAGGTTGAGGACCGTCATGGTAGGAACTGTCTCTATATTTCTCAGGAATAAATTTATGACGAGGAACGGTTCGCATGGCATTAAGAACCAGATCATCTCTTATACCCCTTCTGACTAATTGCCGCTCAACCATTCGGAGGCGTAATGTCGTATAAAGAACTTCGCCATTATTTTTATTGTTGTCATAATTGTTCATAATAAGTTTCCTGTTGTATTATTATGCTTATTTAATCAATATGCAAGATTTTATGATTCGGGTGATTTTGATATTTGATGAAAAATAATTGAATATTGATCTTCAAATTTAGTATTATTTATATGATTGAAACAATATTGAAACAATAATGAGGTAAATCCGTAAATAAGACT
>DAOWMZ010000335.1 GCA_030642845.1 Candidatus Zixiibacteriota bacterium | reverse complement strand
TGGTTCCAGTTGGAGGGGCTTAGCTGGCTTTTCTCAAATTTAGCGACCTTCGGTCTTATAGTATTGGTGATTGTATTCCAACCGGAATTGAGAGGAGTTCTGGCCCATTTAGGGCAAAGCCGTCTTCTAAGACAATTTGTGATGCTTGAGCGGAAGAAATCTCTTGAGGAGGTTTCCAGGGCGGCTCTTCGTCTTTCAGAACTTCGTTATGGCAGTCTGATTGTAATTGAAAGAAAAACAGGATTAAGAAATTTTGCTGAAACCGGAAAAGCATTAAACGCCGAGCTTTCATCGGAGATGCTGGTAACTCTGTTTACGCCATATACACCATTGCATGATGGAGCAGTAATTATTTCGGGAGAATTTATCAGTGCCGCTGCTGCTTCACTCCCCTTAACTAACAATTCCCGTTATCATAAATTATACGGAATGCGACATAAAGCAGCTATTGGAGTTTCGGAAGTTTCTGATGCGGTAGTGATAGTAGTATCCGAAGAGACCAGTGCTCTCTCGATTGCTTTTAACGGAAATCTTGAATCGGATATTAAAAAGAGTGAATTTAAAGATAGGCTGGCTGCTTATTTGGTTAAATAAGTATGATTACATAAATTGACTTTTTGGGGAAATCTGCTTATAATCCTGCTCCGCTGGTAACTTATCCGGCGGTTTTTTGTATGATGATTATGGAATGAGATGATAAAAATATGTATGACATTACAAAGATAAGAAATTTTTCCATTATAGCTCATATTGATCATGGCAAATCGACTTTAGCTGATCGCCTGTTACAGGAGACAAAAACTCTTTCTGATAGACAGATGAGAGCTCAAGTGCTTGATTCTATGGATCTCGAACGAGAACGGGGAATAACGATCAAGTCTCATGCTATCCGTCTCGAATATAAGGCCAATGACGGTAATATTTATAGTTTCAACTTAATTGATACTCCCGGACATGTCGATTTTACTTACGAAGTCAGCCGTTCATTAGCTGCTTGTGAAGGAGCTATTCTGGTGGTGGATGCTTCGCAGGGTATCGAAGCCCAGACTATTTCTAATCTTTATTTAGCTATGGAAAACGATCTTGAAATAATGCCGGTTGTAAATAAAATTGATCTCCCCAATGCTATGACCGATAAAGTTGTTGATGAAATTGTCGATTTACTCGGTTGTAGTCCTGATGATGTTTTGCTCTGTTCCGCCAAGCAGGGGATAGGCATTGATAAAATTCTCGAAGCAATAGTTCATACTATTCCTCCACCAAAAGGTGATGCCAATGCTCCACTGCAAGCAATGATTTTTGACTCTGTTTTTGACAGCTACAGGGGCGCGATGCCTTTGGTCAGGATTGTAAACGGGACACTCAATGTTAATGATCGGATACAGTTTATCTCAACCCGAAAAACTTATGATGCTGATGAAGTCGGTTATTTACGATTAGGAACCATTCCTCAAAAAACTCTTCGCGCCGGTGATGTTGGGTATTTGTTTGCTTCAATCAAAAAAGTTGCTGATACCAGAATTGGTGATACGATTACTCTCGCTTCATCGCCAGCCAAAGAGCCGTTAGGGGGATTTATAGATATTAAGCCGATGGTATTCTCCGGTCTTTACCCGGCAATTGCAGAGGATTTTACTCAGTTGCGCGAATCATTGGAAAAATTGAAACTAAACGACTCATCTTTGACATTTACTCCGGAATCTTCGACAGCATTAGGGTTTGGATTCAGAACCGGATTTCTCGGTCTTCTGCATATGGAGATTATCACTGAAAGATTATCACGCGAGTATGACCAGACCATTATCAATACCGTTCCCAATGTTGAGTATCATGTTTTCAAAACCGATAACAGCATGGTTGTTGTCGATAATCCAGCCAAGATGCCGTTGGCAGGGGAAATTAGTTATATTGAAGAGCCTTATGTTGATGCCCAGATTATTGTGCCTGCGGAATATATCGGAACAATAATGAAACTTGGTATAACACGCAGGGGAGAGTATAAAACAACAGAATATCTTTCTACAACCAGAGCTACTATTTCATATTCATTCCCGCTTTCAGAAATAATTTTTGATTTTTATGATAAACTGAAATCATCAACCCGTGGTTATGCCTCTCTGGATTATGGAATGCCCTATTATAAAAGATCAAATCTGGTCAAGCTTGATATTTTGGTTAATGAAGATCCGGTTGATGCCTTATCCGTTATTATCTTCAGGGATAAAGCGTATAAATGGGGATTGAATCTTAATGAAAAACTTCGCCAGTTGATCCCCCGCCAGATGTATGAAGTTGTGATTCAGGCGGCTATCGGGAGTAAAATTATAAGCCGTGCAACAGTTAAAGCCCTTCGTAAAAATGTTACAGCCAAATGTTACGGGGGAGATATTTCCCGTAAAAGAAAACTTATCGAAAAACAAAAAGAGGGGAAAAAGCGGATGAAACAATTTGGTAAAGTGGAAATTCCGCAGGAAGCCTTTTTAGCTGCATTAAAAATTGATAAATAATTTTAATCTACAAATCTTTTTTTGTAGGGCAGAACCATTTATCGGTTCTCGTGCCTGGCAGACGTCCTCATCTGCTGGCACACATAGTGTGTTCTATCAGGGGCAGACGAGGACATCTGCCGCCCACAAGAATCTTAATCGGCTATAGTATAATCCATCAACTCCCAGCCAATTATCTCAACAAATTGTTCAATTGGAAAGTTTTGTTCATATACGATTTTTATCTTACTCTCAAACGCCATTATTATTCCTACACCATTTACGAACCAATAGACTGACTTGATATAATCAAAGTTATCATCAAAAAAACCGACATCATGATAACCTCTGATTTCATAAACATTGTCGTAAAGAACATCTTTGACTGTCAAAGTATCAATGGATATAACTTCGTTAGTGTGATGTTCGCGCAGCAATAAATCCCCATCCCAGTTCCAGTTTTTATCCACACTCAATGGGAAACGCATTACGAATTTATTAAAACTGAAGAAACT
>DAOWMZ010000092.1 GCA_030642845.1 Candidatus Zixiibacteriota bacterium | reverse complement strand
TTCTGGTTATTGGTGCTGTTATTCTTGTTACTCGTGCTCAAAGGAAAGTTCCGGTGCAATATCCTCGCAAAGTTGTAGGACGAAAAGTTTTTGGTGGTGCTTCTACCCACCTGCCGCTTTCTGTTAACTCGGCTGGTGTTATTCCTATCATCTTTGCCCAATCAATTATGTTCCTGCCGTCAACGGTAGCCCAATTATTTCCGCAAAGCGAATGGATTCAAAACCTGGTAGCGGTTTGGCTGGCTCCCGGCGGGTTCTGGTACTCTATTATTTATGGTATGATTATTGTATTCTTTGGATATTTCTATACCGCTATTGTTTTTAATCCGATGGAAATCGCAAACAACATGCGTAAAAACGGTGGTTATATTCCGGGTATAAGACCGGGTAAGAATACATCGCAATATATTGAAAAAATTCTGACTCGTATCACATTACCGGGTGCATTATTCTTTGCCGCAATAGCTGTTCTACCCTGGGTTCTTGTAGGACAATTTAATGTCAATTTCTTCTTTGGCGGTACAGGATTGCTCATCGTTGTCGGTGTGGCATTGGATACTCTTCAGCAAATTGAATCACACCTGATGATGCGCCATTACGATGGATTCCTGAAAAAAGGGAAAATTCGCGGGAGGTCAATGTGATGAAGAATATGATCTTTCTTGGTCCTCCGGGATCAGGAAAAGGAACTCAAGCTGTAAAACTGGCTGAAAAAATTGGTGTAATCCATTTGTCAACAGGTGATCTGCTTCGCACTGCAGTTAAGGAAGGTACCGATTTAGGCAAGCAGGCAAAAGAATATATGGAAAAGGGAGAATTAGTTCCTGATCATCTGCTGATTGGTTTGATTGAAACTAAAGTAACCAATGGCTATCTAAGTAATGGCTTTATTCTCGATGGTTTCCCTCGAACCGTTCCTCAGGCTGAAAGTCTGAAGAAGATGTTCGTCAAAAATAATATGAATATGGATTCCGCAATTTTATTGCAGGTTTCTGATGAAGAAGTAGTAAGAAGACTCTCGGGGCGTTGGTTCTGCCCGACCTGTCAGCGTACATATAATCATCCTTCAAATATGCCTAAAAATGAAGGGGTATGTGATGATGACGGTGCTAAATTACAGCGTCGCCCGGATGATGAAGAATCAGTTGTACGAAACAGACTTGAAGTTTATAAAAAACAGACTCAGCCGATTGAAGAATTTTACCGTAACGAATCAATATTAATTGAAGTTACCGGTGAACAAGCTCCGACAGCCGTTTTTGAAGATTTATTAAAGGTTGTAAATAAATAGTATTAGCATGTGTGAATGTAAAACAAAAGATGAAATAGAAATTATGCGTCGAGCCGGAAATGTTGTCGCCAGAACTCTTGATATGGTTGAAGAGTTAAATCTGGAAGGAATGACCACCGGTGAGCTTGATAGCCTTATTGAGGATCATATCAGATCTCAGGGAGCGGTTCCCGGTTTTAAAGGATATCATGGTTTCCCTGCTGCTGCCTGTATTTCTATTGATGATGAGGTTGTACACGGAATCCCGGGAAAAAGAATTATGAAAGCGGGTGAAATCGTTTCTGTGGATATCGGCTCTATTGTTGATGGATTCTATGGTGATTCTGCCCGAACTTATGCTGTTGGTGATATTTCCGATGAAAAAAGACTTCTGATGGAATGGACTAAAAAATCATTGATGGCAGGTATTGACAAAGCTCGAAAAAATAATAAATTAGGTGTCGTATCTTCGACCATTCAGTTAACTGCTGAGGGTCAGGGGTATGGTGTCGTTCGTAGATTAGTTGGTCATGGAATTGGCCGTAAATTGCATGAACCACCCCAGGTGCCAAATTTTGGGTCACCCAATGACGGACCTGTTTTAAGACCGGGGATGGTATTGGCAATTGAACCGATGGTTAATCTGGGAAGCGAAGTAGTAAAAACGATGCCCGATGGCTGGACTGAAATTACGATTGATGGAAAGTCTTCGGCTCATTATGAACATACGATCGTTATAACCGAAAGTGACCCGGATATACTAACTCTGGTATAAAGGAGATTATGGCTAAAGAAGAAACCATTCAGGTTGAAGGCAAAGTGACAGAAACTTTACCTAATGCAATGTTTAAAGTGGAACTTGATAATGGTCATGTTGTTTTAGCTCATATATCCGGCAAGATGAGAATGCATTTTATTAAAATATTACCGGGTGATAAAGTAACACTGGAACTTTCACCTTATGATCTTACCCGGGGAAGGATAACGTATCGTTATAAATAAAATAACGATTGGTGATTATTATGAAAGTACGTTCGGCAATTAAGAAGCGCTGTGAATATTGCAAGATTATCAAGCGTAAAGGTGTTTTAAGAGTTATATGTTCGCGTAACCCAAGCCATAAACAGCGTCAGGGTTGAGAACAAAGTTTTTTTGCATAGAGTAAAAGGAGAAAGATTTGGCCAGAATATCCGGTGTAGATTTACCTAAAGATAAACGTATCCAGATTGGGTTGCGTTATATATTCGGTATTGGACCGTTCATTGCAGATGAGATACTGAGTAAAACAGGTGTTAATCCTGATACCAGAGTCAATAAACTTACTGATGAAGATATCACCAAGCTTCGTAAAGTGATCGAAAATGATTACAATGTGGAAGGTACTCTTCGAGGTGAAATACAGATGAATATCAAACGTCTGGTTGATATTGGCAGTTATCGAGGTTTGCGGCATCGGCGTGGTCTCCCAGTTCGCGGTCAGAATACAAAAAATAATTCCCGCACTCGCAAAGGACCGAAACGTTCTATAGGCGGATTAAAAAGAAAACCAATGGCTAAGAAATAGTCTTGAAATTACTGAGGTGTTAAGTGGCTGATGCTAAGAAAAAAGGTAAATCCAGGAAGAAATCACGAAAAGTAGAATCAACCGGTACGGTTCATATTAAAGCTACTTTTAATAATACAATTATTACCTTATCTGATGTTAATGGTAAAACTATTTCCTGGGGAAGTGCCGGTCGGGTTGGATTTAAGGGTTCAAAAAAATCAACTCCCTTTGCCGCTCAACAAGCGTCGACACTGGCCGCCAAGGAAGCAATGGATATGGGACTCCGCCGTGTTGAAATTTGGGTTAAAGGTCCGGGCTCAGGTCGTGAAGCAGCTATCAGAGCACTCTCTGCCGCTGGATTGGAAATTAGCTTAATTAAAGATGTAACCCCGATTCCGCATAACGGATGCCGGCCGCCTAAACGCCGCCGTGTATAATGGACTGAGAATAGAATAATTTAGAGTATATAGGAGATTGAATGGCTCGCTATCGTAAAGCCAATTGTAAACTTTGTCGTCGTGAAGGGGAAAAACTCTTCCTAAAAGGATCGCGCTGTTTAAGTGATAAATGCGCTATCGAAAGACGTCAGTTTCCACCGGGACAGCATGGCAATAACAGACGAAGGAAAATTTCACCTTATGGTATTCAGTTAAGGGAAAAACAGAAAATTCGTCGTATTTATGGTATTCTGGAAAAACAATTCCGGAACTATTTTAAAAAAGCCGATCGCAAAACTGGTGTTACTGGCGAAATCTTGTTGCAGTTGCTGGAAGTCAGATTGGACAATGTTGTCTATCGTCTGGGATTTGCTTCATCACGAAAAGGAGCTCGACAACTGGTCAGACACCGTCATGTACTGGTGAACGGACGCATTGTTGATATCCCGTCATATTCCATTAAGCCGGGTGAAATCATCAAGGTGAAAGAAAAATCAAAGAACCTTGATGTTATTCATGCCGCCCTAAAGGAAGTTGGCCGGGGTGATGATTACCCGTGGATAAGGTTGAATAAAGCGGCTCTTGAAGGGGAACTCCTTGAAGTGCCAAAACGTATTGATATACCTTTGACAGTTAATGAACAATTGGTTGTAGAGTTGTATTCAAAATAAGGAAATAACTCCTTTGGGAGGATTTTAGTAAATGAAGTGGAAATCACTTACAATGCCTAAAGAAGTCGTCAATGATCAGTCATCGGCGACAGAGAATTATTCCCGGTTTATTATAGAACCTCTGGAAAGAGGGTACGGTACAACTCTTGGTAATGGACTCCGTAGAGTTTTACTTTCCTCAATTCAAGGGGCTGCAGTTGTATCTCTTCGTATTAAAGGATGTTTACATGAGTTTTCATCCATTACGGGAATTTATGAAGATGTCACTGACATCGTTCTCAATATTAAAAGAATCAGAGTTCGGATGCATTGCGATGAAATGCGGACTCTTACTTTAAAGGCTGATAGCAAAGGTAAATTAACCGCCGGTATGATTGAAACGGACGGGGAAATTGAAATCCTCAATCCTGATATGCATATCTGTGAACTTACCGATGATGTTGAATTTGAAATGGAACTTGATGTTGACTCAGGCCGCAGCTATAGTGTCGCCTCACAAAATAAACGCCCTGACGCTCCGGTTGGGACGGTTTATATCGATTCCTTCTTTTCACCGGTTGTTAAAGTCTCCTACCTTGTAGAGAATACCCGTGTAGGCCAAAAGACTGACTACGACCGCCTGATAATGGAAATTACAACTGATAGTGCCATAACACCGGAAGATGCTCTTAGCTATGCAGCTAAGCTGATGAAAGATCATCTGCAGCTCTTTATTCACATGGATGAAGAGGTAACGGTGGAAGAAGAGCCGGAAGAAGATGAAGAGACTGTCCGGGTTCGTAATCTGCTGCTGACCAGAGTAGATGAACTGGAACTTTCAGTAAGATCGTCTAACTGTCTGAGAGCAGCGAACATACAATCCATTCAAGATTTGGTTACTAAGGCTGAATCGGAGATGTTAAAGTATCGTAATTTCGGACGTAAGTCACTTAATGAAATTAGTACCATTCTTGAAGAGATGGGTTTATCCTTCGGAATGGATATATCAAAATTTATTGAACAACAGCAAACATAAGGTGATGTGATTAAAAAATGGGACATCGGGATAAAGTAAATAAACTGGGACGTACCAAAGCTCATCGTGAGGCAATGCTTTCGAATATGGCAATGTCATTATTTGAGTACCGGGTAATCAAAACTACAGACGCCAAAGCCAAGGCGCTTCGTCCCGTAGTTGATCGCATTATAACCACTGCCAAAAAGAATACCCTGGCTTCCAAAAGACAGGTTGCCAGAACTGTGTGTCAGAAGAAGATTTTTAAGAAACTCTTTAATGAGATACTTCCGGAACTTGCTGATCGCAACTCCGGTTACACTCGCGTAGTCAAATTGGGTGTACGGCGTGGTGATGGTGCCCCTTTATCGGTGGTCGAACTTTTGACTCCTCCACCCAAAGTGGAAACCGATAAAAAGGGTAAGAAAATCAAAAAAGACAAAAAGGCTGCAGCTAATAAATAGATTTACACATCTGATATAATACTGTATCGACATCAAACCCGCTTTTACGGCGGGTTTTTTGTTTGAGAAAAATTTCTCTTATTTGTGGAGCATACATTCCTGCATGCCAAATTTATTTTATGTAAGGGCACGGCATGCCGTGCCCTTACGGTAATGAGGGTGTCTGACAGGCACGGAACAAGCAGATATTCTATAAGATTATTTTATTGTTCTTTCAAACGCGTAGAGGCGGGCTTTATGTCCGCCGGGAGACAAGCCCCGCGGCCTACGCGAATTGAATAGATGTTTGGGAAAAGAGACTTATAGGACAGCCTCTATGCCTGTCCAGATAAAGGACAACCACAGGGGATTGTCCCTACAGCAGATGTGGACATCTTCCAAACACATGAAAAAGTTTTTTCGAATCACTTGCGCATGAACAAGCTTCATATTATACTCTGTTAAACTCAAACATTAATACTACAATGGAAGTGGTTGTGAGTGTTTGCATTATCCGGGTCATTAAAAGATTTAATTGAATCAATAAAATGAGGTGAGTGATTATGACGGAAGAAATTAAGAAGAAAAGGATGTCCAAAGGATGTATGGTAGCTCTGATTGTTGTCGGAGTTCTTTTTCTTATGGTTGTAATTGCCGGTGTAACGTGTTGGATTAAAAAGGATGAGCTGGCGAAATACGGAGTTAAATCAGTAGTAATGCAAATTGGAAGTAAGGCATCAGAAAACCCTCAAGCTGGTGTAGATACAACAATGGTTAATGCAGTTATTTCTGCCTTTTCTGAAAGACTTGATTCTGATACTACTATTAATCTTGAACTGCTTGGTACTACAATTCAGAAAATACAGTATATGCCACAGGATGATGTGATTGATTCAATTGAAGTAATTGAGTTAATGAATGTTCTTTCTGAAATTTATCCTGAACTGGCTGAAATTAGTATTCCATCTATGGAGGAGGCAGTACCTGATACTACAGCAGGGGAAGACACAACAGCATCTGAGTGAGTCGTTTTGCCACTTATATTGTTAGAGGAATATTTACAAGGTATTAAATTAATAATCTTATGCTATTTTTATTGCCTATTATAGCAGCCTATTTATTGGGAGCAATTCCTTTCGGATATATTGTACCGAGATTTTATGGCATCGATGATATCCGCAAGCATGGTTCCGGTAATGTAGGGGCTACCAATGTAACCCGTATCTTAGGCTTCAAAGCAGCAATCTGGGTTTATTTCGGAGATATTTCCAAAGGAATTTTAGCTGTTGTAATCGGGCGATGGTTCGTTAACAGCTATGAGTTGTATTATTTTTCAATTGACGCTTTCCTCTTGATTTGTGTTCTGGCAGCCATGCTCGGACATATATTTCCCCTCTATCTCAAATTCAATGGGGGGAAGGGTGTCAATACTGTTTTAGGCGGAATGATTGCTCTGTTGCCATTGGAAGCATTATTGGCATTGGTAGTTTTTGGAATTGTTGTGACTATCAGCAAATATATTTCATTAGGTTCAATGTTGGCATCAATTGCCTTTTTCCTGATTATTATTAGT
>DAOWMZ010000251.1 GCA_030642845.1 Candidatus Zixiibacteriota bacterium | reverse complement strand
GTGACAATGGTATAACAATGCACACTCAGGTGGTTCTCTGTCCGGGGATCAATGATGGTCCCTATATTGAAAAATCCATAAATGACCTCGCTGCGTTGTATCCGAAAATTCAAACTCTCGCAGTTGTTCCGGTAGGGCTTACAAAATATCGCGATCGATTGACAAAACTGCGCACCTACACCAGTGAAGAATCCAAAGAATTAGTTGACTATATAGAGACGCGTCAAAAAGAGTTCTTAAAAGATAAGGGGACAAGGTTCCTCTGGCCTGCTGATGAATTTTATGTCATGGCTGATCGTGAATTTCCCGGGCAGTCTGAATACGAAGAGATGGATCAGATTGAAAACGGCATCGGGCTGGCACGAGAACTAATTACGCAATTCAATAGAAAGAAAAGACACCTGAAAGGTGTTTCATCCGATAAGCGGGTTCTGTTTATGACAGGGCATTCGTCGGTTAAGTTTCTTAACGAACATATAGGTGAATACGCCAGAAACAATCTTAATCTTAATCTTGACATCAAGATGGTTGTTAATAAATTTTGGGGAGAAACTGTAACAGTATCAGGATTATTAACCGGTAAGGATATGCTGGAATTTGTTTATAAAAATTTCGATAGCTATGATACATTTGTAATTCCTCCCGACTGTCTGAATAATGATGCTCTGTTCTTAGACAATATGTCATTAGATGACTTTTGTGATCAGGCAAAAAAAGAAGTCCTTATCGGGGATTATGATGTCACCCAAACAATCAGGGAAGCCTTTGTATGAGTATGCCCACAGTAGCTATAGTCGGCCGCCCGAATGTCGGGAAATCATCCCTCTTTAACCGATTTATTCAAAAAAAGTTGGCTGTAGTGGATGAACAACCGGGGGTCACCCGCGACCGCAATTACGCCATCTGTGATTGGGCTGGAGTAGATTTCCGTCTTATAGATACCGGCGGTTTAGTACCCGATGCCGAGCAATTGATGGATCAGTTTATTTACGACCAGACTGAGTTTGCTATGGGGGAAGCCGACCTTGTCCTTCTTCTTGTTGATACTAAAACCGGGGTCGATGATGTCGATAGGATAATCGCTAAACGGCTTAATGAAACCAAACAAAACTGCCTGCTGGTTGCCAACAAAGCCGACACTGATTGGGAAGAAGCAGAAATATATGAATTCCTTTCTTTGGGATTAGGCGATGTGATCCCGATATCAGCCACTTTAGGAAGAGGGATTGGAGATCTTCTCGATAAAATAATCGATCGTTTCCCGAATCAACCGGATGAACCGAAAAATATGGATGATGCCATCAGAGTCGCGGTTGTCGGCCGTCCCAATGTGGGGAAATCATCATTCATTAATAAACTTACCGGGCAGGAAAGACTGATTGTCACCCCTATTGCAGGGACAACAAGGGATGCTGTTGATACCTTTTTTGAATACGAGGATCAGAAGTATATTCTGGTTGATACCGCAGGTCTTCGCCGGAAATATAAAGTACATGAAAATATCGAATTTTATACTACTTTAAGAACAAGCCGGGCAATAGAAAATTGCGATGTAACGGTAATATTAATTGATGCCGTTGATAAAGTAACTGCTCAGGATCAAAGGGTGTTGGAAGAAGTGATGAAAACCCGTCGAGCGACAGTTTTAGTCGTAAATAAATGGGATTTGATCGAAAAAGATTCTAAAACCGCTGATGAATTTACCCAATCTATTAATGATATTATAGCTATGTATTCCTTTTTACCTATTATGTATATTTCCGCCCTTAGCGGTCAGAGAGTTTCAAAAGTTTTATCAGTTGTAAAAAGCGTTCATGAAGAAAACCACAAAAGAATCTCAACCCCGGTATTGAATGAATTTATACAAAAAATAGTCCAGCGCAAAAATCCCCCGTCCCGTCAGGGGAAATATATCAAGTTCAACTATGCCACTCAATCCGAAGTCGCTCCCCCGACCTTTATATTTTTTACCAACCACCCCAAATTGTTGGATAAATCTTATATTCGATTTATTGGCAATCAATTAAGACAGCAATTTGGTTTCCTCGGAGTTCCTTTCCGTCTCAAATTCAAGAAAAAGTAAGTGGCCTAACCACTTTTATTAATTCATGTTTATCTTTCTCTTTTCAAGAAAACCTATGAGTTTAATTAATTACTGCCTTGAAAATAAAAAGTAGGTGGCGGAGCCGCTTTTATTGAGTATCGAAGATCTTTCGAATTCTGAAATAGCCTATTTGCTCAACTAATTTTCTGCATTGACGATAAGAATGGATATGTCAGTAACTGTATCCATACAAGACAAATTAGAACAACTTGAGGCCAGGTTGGAATTTCAAAAAGCAGAACTTCGGGATCTGGCTACTATGGGAGCAATAATTACATCTATCCAGGATATTAACTCAATACTTTCAGTTGTAATCGATATGGGTATCCGGTTGGCCGGAGCTGAAGTCGGTATGATTATGCTGGAAGAACAGGGTGAGTTAAAAATGAAAATATCCTGGGGTTTAAATGATGATATTATCAATAGATTGAGATATAAAGATGACAGTGATATCCCATCATACTGTTTTAAAAATCAGGAACCTTTAATCCTTAATAATATGAATATAAAGGATATTACCGGAATTTTAATAGATTCTATCATCTGTCTTCCAATTCAAACCTCCGGTACCTGTTACGGAATAATGCTTCTGATTAATAAAAGTGATGGCGGTGACTATTCTCAAGAAGACAAAGAGAGTCTCGAGATGCTTCTTAACTTTGTGGCTGTTTCAATTGATAACTCATATCTGATTCAGGAAAAACTCAAACGTCAGAAAGTCGAACAGGAAATGGTAATTGCCCGCCAGGTTCAGGAAACAATTCTTCCACAGAATTTGGATAGTATTACTGGTACTCGGATTGGGGCAATTTATAAACCGGCTCAGGAAGTTGGGGGAGATTTTTATCAAACCCATATTATTGATAAATCTAAATTTCTGGTTGTACTTGGGGATGTCTCCAATAAAGGCGTTCCAGCTGCTCTGGTTATGTCAGCTGCATCCGGGATTATCAAATCATTAATTGTATTACAACCTGATATTCCTGTAAATGAATTAGCCGCAAAACTGAATGATATTTTATCAGATGAGATTATTAAAGATAAAGAGATGTTTGTTACCCTCTTTTTTGCCAAGTTCGATCTTGAAAATAAAAGACTGACCTATTGCAACGGAGGTCATATTCCGGGCTTATTCTGGGACAGTAAAAATAAGTTTGTCTGTGAATTGCCAGATGGTGGACCTATTGTCGGTCAATTTCCTGGTGTTCAATTTAAAAAGGGAGAGAGATCTCTGCAAAAAGGGGATAAATTATTTTTATTTACTGATGGTTTGACTGAAGCTGAGGATGCCAATGGCAATTTGTTGGGAAGAGAAAAAGTTGAGAAGATTTTTTCCGATGAGATAGATAGTGATCCGCAGGATTTTTGTGTCAATATTAAAACATGGGTTGATGAATATACCAGGGGATCATCAGAAGAATCTCATGATGATTTTACTATTCTTCAAATAGGTATATAACATGACAACTTATTCTTTCACATATTACTCCATTCCTGAATCCGAAGATATGATGCTTGATGATATCGAGGGGATTCTCCTTAAGAATAATATTGAGTGTGACTTGAGTCATGCAGCTAAACTTTCAATATCGGAGGGATTCACAAATGCAATGATTCATGGGAATCTCTGTACTCCTCATAAAAAAATAATCATTGAAATTGAAGTTAACCTTGAAAATTTACGGATTGATATCATGGATGAAGGGGAAAAGGGGATAGAAAAAATAAATAATCGCAAGGCTCCGGAGCCCTTAGCCGAAGCTGGACGAGGGATTAACCTGATTCAACACTATTCTCCAAAAGTTATTTTTGAAGAAATGGAGTCAGGAGGGCTTAAAGTTACGATGATCTTTGACCGAAATAATGAAAAGAAAGAAAATATACTCAGATAGATTTTGGAGGATAAGATGGAAATCGCAGTACGTGAAAGTGGTCGTATCTGTATTATTGATTTAGAGGGTAGACTTGATCTTGCCAGTGGCACGGCTTTAAAGGAAAGAGTGAAGGAAATGTTTGATAAAAACAAAAACTCTATCCATTT
>DAOWMZ010000341.1 GCA_030642845.1 Candidatus Zixiibacteriota bacterium | reverse complement strand
TTAGAAATAATAAGAATCCTTTACATTTAGTTTGTTGTATTCAGGGTGGATATTATGGATTTCCAGTGGAGATTGGAATTGTGACTTTAGATGGTGATACTTTAATTGAAAGATTTGATTACACTATCCCTGATGGAAAAAAAGAACCTCATGTCTTCACCAAAACTCTCACCCAAAAGCCAATCAAAGTAATTCTTGATCCAAATTATAGACTGCCGGATATAGATCGTTCCAATAATTACGCCATTTTCAGATTGACTAAATTCCGACCCCACTCAGAAAAAGCCATTTTCCCCGGCTACTACAAATAGCCACCTTGTGGCCTTTACTTGGCGAAGCCACAGTTATTAATTTAACCATACCAATTATTCTCTTGATTGGCATTTAACGAAAGAATAAAATCATACGACTTTCAGTTCAAAATTTCGCCCTGATAACCGATAAAAATTAGATAGGATGGCATTTCTAAATTTTAATAAATGCCAAACCAAATATGAACCTATGTCGGAATTATCAGGTACTTATGACGAATTCTGCCAATACTAAATGTGATTCAGTCAAACGATGTGCCGTTTGTAAAATCGATCTCAAGGGGAGATTCGTTTATATTGATAAAAAAGTGGAAAAACTTTTAGGTTATCCGCGAGAAGAATTGTTCGGAAAACACATTCAGGATTATATTTGTAAAAACTCTATAGAAGTGATTGAACATCTTTTCAGCCAGCGTAATAGTTACGAAATCTGTTACGATACCCTGAATTTAAATTTTAAAAATTCTGATAATCAGATGGTTAATGTCTCGACTGTGGTATCATTAAATCTCATTTCAGGAAATCCTGTTAACTATATTTTTATTATTACTTCGGTTCAAGATGAAATAAGCGATACTTGTATTGTAAGTAATAACAACGTAATTAACGACAATCTTAAAGCATTACTTCAAGTGGGTGTGGGGTCTGATCTGAAAGAAAATCTTGAATATATCTTTGAATTTACCAATACCAAACAGATTTGTTTGTACTTTATTAACGGTGAAAAGATTGAGCCAAGATATATTGTAGAACAGGATAATAGCGAATTGGATATGCCAGAATTGGAATCCTTGCATTATCAGGTTGCCGCAACAGGTGAGACTTATGATTTTACGAAATCAGAAGATGACAATTCCCTGAAGGAATATGTTTGCAGGTTAAATGTTTCAGAGTCTGAAAATGTTTTGTTAAGATTTATTTTTGATAACAATGTTGATAAAGAAAGCTCTGAAGATCAAATTGATAGAGTTAGGCTTTCAATTCTTCTTTTTGAGAGATTATATTCTTCACAGGTAGATAATGAATTAGAACAAAGTGATGATATCAATATTCGTTTTGTTGTTGGTCTTCTCGACAGCATGAATATTGGAGCAGTTCTAACCGATTTTAACGGGGACATTGTCGGTTTTAACGGACGATTGAAAGATTTATTAGGATGGCCTGAGATTAACGGGAATATCCGGGAGTTCGTAAAGCAAATAAACCAGAACAATGATATTTCACTTGAAACCGAGTTGATGGATAATTTCCTTAATTCTTTTGATTCTCCTAATATTAACAAATGCCGGATCCAGCTTCCATCCGGGGAAAACACTATGGTTACATCTTTGAGATTAGGGGAGACTCTTGATGATCTCAGTAGTTTGATTGCATTTATCCCCTATTATGCGGATGATATTCGGATAATATCTGATAATAGTCAGTTCTGGTTTGATTCTATTAAAGCGATAAATAAAATACTTACGACTTCAACAAAGAAAAATTCAGCTGAATTTGTTGCCGGTATTAAAAAAATGCTGGATGTCTTTGATACATTAATTGAACCACGAAAAGTTGATATGAATGTTCTGGTTAATGATGTTTTCAAAAAAGTGAAATTCTCTTTTTCAAAAAAGAAAATTCTCAGCAGAATCGAATCTTTGCCAATACTTACTATCAAGGAAGAAAAGATCCGATTGGTTCTCGAAGAAATCTTCAAAAACTCAATTGAATATAATGATAATCCTCAACCGGCAATTACTGTCAGGGCGGATTTGTTTGCAGATACCTGCTGTTTGACAATATCAGACAATGGTTGTGGAATGACTGATGAAGACTTGCTCGTAATTGATAAAATTACTGAACGAACCAAACAGGGGATAAATATCAAAAAATACTCTTCGGGATTAGCAAAAGTAAACTATATCTTACGGTCAATTGATGGAAGAATCGATATCACATCGAGCAAATCAGAGGGAACGACTGTCACAATTTCTTTCCCAATTGCGGACAATCCAGTTGGCTTATTCGTGGAACCAGACGAATTTCTCACAAAAGAATCCAAAACATTGGAATCATCTCGGATTAGTTAAATTATAATAATATTCAGAATATTTGATATCTCGAAGGTTTCCGGTTGACAAATCAAAGAATAACCTTATTTTTTGTGGCTGACTTATAATTGAAGGAACCTTTTTATATGAATTCAATGACAGGTTTTGGAAAAGCTGAGGCTGTTTCCAAATCGAGTATTTTTTCAGTCGAAATATCTTCGGTCAACAGCCGCTATCTGGAAATATCGGTACGGATGCCACGCCAGATATCTGCTCTTGAACATAAGATCAGGGAATTGATAAACGGTCATTTAAATCGAGGTAAAGTTTTTATATATATAGGATTTACAGAATCAGAAGATTCACCCTCCAAAAGCTTTATTAATGAAAAAGCCATATCAGCCATCAATAAACAGCTTAACAAAATCAAAAAGGATTATAAAATTGGTGGAGAGATCACAATAAGTGATTTTCTCGTTTTCCCCGAAGTTATCCGCCCTAATGATAATGGCTGTGATGAAAAAAAGATATGGAAAGAACTACAAAATGTTGTCAGTACAGC
>DAOWMZ010000022.1 GCA_030642845.1 Candidatus Zixiibacteriota bacterium | reverse complement strand
TTTTGTTTCTTTTTTATCTTCAACAGGCAGATTTTCTTCTTTTGCTTCTACAGATGGAGCTTCTTCTTTTACTTCTACAGTTGGATCTTCTTCTTTTGCCTCTGGCTTTGCAGGTTCTTCAACCTTAGCTTCTGCCTGAGCCGATTTCTCTTTATCACCAGTCTTTGCATCTTTCTTGGGAGTTGCTTTTTTCTTCTTGGGTTTAGGGGTATATTTTACATCCAGACCCATTTCCTGGAGTTTGTCCATATCCCAGAAAAGATCATCTTTATTATCCGTAGAGAATTCATATTTGCCGGCCATTTTAATTGCCGCAAAATTACAGGCTTCCTCACATAAGCCACAGAAACAACACAAGCTGTGATCAACAGTGAATTTTTTTACTGTCCGCTTTTTGGTTTCCGGATCACGAGGAGCATCAATATCAATTGCTGCTGTCGGACAGGCTTTTTCACAAAGCATGCAGCCGGTGCAATTGAGCTTGCCGGTTTCCAAATCAGACAGAAGAACAACTATCCCTCTCGATCTCTCAGGCATTTCCCATTTTTCTTCGGGATACTGGATAGTAATGGCATGTCGGCCCAGATGCTTACCTGTAATTCCCAAACCGGAAATCAGTGCTTTGACGTCTTTGAAAATACTCATTCTTACCAGTGCCATCCTAAATATTTAATTATCCCACCCAATATCAAATTGGCAAATGTCAACGGGATAAGAAACTTCCAGGCAAATTCCATTAATTGATCCACTCTCAAACGAGGATAGGTCCAACGGAACAACATAAGCAATAAAACCACTCCGAGTGTTTTAATAAGGAACCAGCCCCACGAAGGGATAAATTCCCAACCGTTCCATCCGCCCAGGAACAATGTTGTCGCAACTGCTGAGACTGTAAACAGATTGATAAACTCAGCTAAAAAGAACATGGCGAATTTCATTCCGGAGTATTCAACATTATAGCCAGCCACCAGTTCCTGTTCTGCTTCCGGTATATCAAATGGAGTACGGTTGGCTTCGGCGGTGGCAGCAATTATATATGTAATAAAAGCAATCGGACCAAAAGGAACTTTAAAAATAAACCAGTTAAACATCAAACCCGATTGTGCTTTTACAATATCAACCATTGAGAGCGATCCGACAAAAACGATAATAGTTAAAACAGAAACTACCATTGGAATTTCATAGCTAACAACCTGAGCTGCCGATCGCATACCGCCTAAAAGGGCGTATTTATTATTCGATCCCCATCCTGCCATAACCAATGAGATTACAGTAAAAGTAGTTATTGCCATTATATAGAGAATTCCGATATTGAGATCCGCTACAATAAGATTCTCACCCCAGGGCATAACTACATACGCTAAAAAGGCAGCCATAAAACAGAGCACCGGAGCCCAGAAGAAAACGACTTTATCGCGAGATTCAATTACAACGTCCTCTTTCTGAAGAAGTTTGAGAGCATCCATTAATGTCTGGTACCAGCCATGCCAGCCATGACGCATGGGTCCAAATCGCTGTTGAATATGAGCGGCAATTTTACGCTCCCACCATACTAAAAAAAGAGCTAATAATGCCAATACTCCAAAAATAATAGCACCAAGAGCAAGATAACTGATCGATGTTACCCATACTTCGGACAGACCCAGATCAACCAGCAATCCTCTCAACCAGCTAAACAGCGGAGCTAATTCTAATGTCGCAATCGGCCAGATCATCGATCCACCTCAGGCATAATTACATCCAAGGTAGCAAAGTTAGCGACCAAATCGGCAATAAACATATTGGTACCAAAATGCGGCAATACCTGGATATGATTAAATGATGCTCCTTTGGCTTTTACTCTAAGTGGTTTTTTCCCACCATCAGAAATAAGATAAATACCCATTTCACCACGGGAATTTTCAATACGTGTATATGTTTCACCGGCAGGTGCTTTGTATGTCATCCTTGACTTTTTATTCTTAATATCCCCTTCAGGTAACCCATCCAATGCCTGCGTTATTATTTTTATTGATTCCCTGATTTCATTCAGACGAAGCATGTATCTATCAAAACAGTCACCGTTTTGACCAACAGGGATATCAAAATCAAATCTATCATAAATACAGTAAGGATCATTTTTGCGAAGATCGTACTGCACCCCCGATGCTCTTAGCACCGGTCCGGACACGCCGTAAGCAATTGCCAATTCTTTTGGAAGAACCGCAACCCCTTTGGTTCTTTTCAGCCAGATCGGGTTTTCATTAAGAAGACCTTCATAGTCAGCCATTTTCTCACTAATTATTTTAATAGCTTCACGGCATTTTGGTTCAAATTCTTTTGGAATATCTCTGGAAACACCACCGATACGAATATAATTATAGGTCAACCGTTGTCCGCAGGTCATCTCGAACAGATCAATGATCAATTCACGTTCCCGCAACCCATACAGGAAAGGTGTCAATGCCCCGATATCCATAGCGGTCACACCATAGAAAAGCAAATGAGACGCAATACGATTAAGCTCGAGCATTATAACCCGAAGATACTCCGCACGTTCAGGAACTTCCATTTCAGCAATACGTTCGGTAGCTAACGAGAAGACATAATTACAAGACATGGATGTTACATATTCAAAACGATCCAGTATAGGAATGCACTGCATGTATGTGCGATTTTCGCAGACTTTTTCAATGGCGCGGTGAAGATACCCAATTACCGGTTCAATCTTAACGACCTTCTCGCCATCCATTGTCAGGACAAGACGACACACCCCATGAGTTGATGGGTGTTGTGGTCCCATATTGACAACAAATTCTTCTGTCCGCAAATCAGCCATCTTATTTCTCCGGCATCCTCTTAAAATCAGGGGCATCCCAGTTTTTACGCATTGGAAATCCCTGATCCCAATCATCAGGCAAAAGAAATCTGGTCAAGTTACCATGATTTTTCACATTAATACCGTATAGTTCCCACATCTCCCGTTCATACCAGCCAATTGCCGGCCAGACAGACTGCAAAGATTCAACTTCTGCTTTGTCATACGGGAGAATAACCTTAAAATCCAAACGAAGATTCTTAGTAATAGAGGCTACATTATATACTGCTTCAAAATTTTCATTAGTATCAACCCCACATAAATTGCAGAAATAATCAAATTTGAGATTCTCATCATCTTTGAGTTTCTGAGCAATATCAACCAGCTTATCAACCTCGACTACAAAAAGAGGATCATATTTTCCGCTTTCAAGCGGTTTCATCAGATCTCCATATTTCTCAACGATGTAAGATGCTAATTCCTGTCGGGTCACGCTACTTTTCCTGCCAGTCGAGGAGTTTCTGTTTTTTTATTTTTTCCTGTAAATGAATACAGCCCTCCATTAAAGATTCTGGACGAGGAGGGCATCCTGGTATATAAATATCAACAGGGATAATATGATCTATCCCCTTTTCTACTGCATAACTATCATAATAAAAAGGACCGCCATTGATAGTACAGCCACCCATCGCTATAACATATCTCGGTTCAGACATCTGGTCATAAAGTCGTCTTAAACGAGGAGCCATTTTTTTGGTAATTGTTCCTGCGACTAAAATCAGGTCTGATTGACGAGGTGTAGCTCGGAAAATCATCCCAAGACGATCGAAATCATATCTGGAAGCTCCGGTGCACATAAGTTCAATAGCACAGCAAGCGGTTCCAAATAACAGATACCACAGAGATTTTGCCCGACCTTGATTCAAAACAGTTTCTAATGATGTCAGTACGAATGCTCCCCCGGGGATTTTTTCGGTGTAAACCGGTACTTTTTTGATCAGACCCATTTGAGCACTCCTTTTTTCCAGGCATAGAAAAGGCCAAAAAACAGGATTAAAATAAATATCACCATTTCAACCAGGGCAAACAGACCTAACTCGCCGAATGCCACAGCCCATGGAAACAGAAAAACTACTTCCACATCAAATATTACGAACATTAGGGCAAAAATATAAAATCTATTATTAAACTTTATCCATGAATCACCAACCGGATCTTCGGCGCATTCATAGGGCATACTTTTTTCTTTGTAGGGATTATGAGGGCGAATCAATCTCGCCAAAAAGAATGTAAAAAGAACTATGCCGGTGCCGGCAATAATAAAAAATGCAACTGACAAATACTCCGTCATTCCTACCGCACCTTCCATATTCTACTATAGCCACACCTTTGTGACTGTTTTCACATACTATGGAAGCACAAGAAACATTGTTTCAGAGTTTTGTCAAGGATAAATTAATAAATATTTTCTGTATTGGAAGTTGTTTAGTGACAACAGGAAGGGTGGAATTTTTGAGGTTATTTGGTGAAGAATCACATTAAATAGTGGAAAATGTAAGGTTTCGATAGCCCACCACTTGAGTTTCAGTATCTCGGGTAGGTCAGGAGGCCTGTCCTCCTGACAAATAATATTGTGGGTGGCAAATGCCCACATCTACCCCTATATAAAATAGATCAGGCTATGTCTGTGTCATACCCGAGAAATCGGGTATCCAGGTTGTCTTTAATTAGCCTGGATTCCCGATCAAGTCGGGAATGACACACTTAGTGTGTTATATACAAAAAAAGGCAGCCACCTAAGCAAACCGCCATTCCATAAACACACAAGGTGTGTGGCGGGTCCGAAGACGGACCCACCCTACTGAGACTCCACTAATATTACTTGACTTAACTACCAATATTTTACGAACTTAATAACATGAAAGAATCCCTGCATTACAATATCAGAGATATTCTGGCGATACCGCATTGCGCACTCTCTGCCAAACGCATTTTATCTATGACATTCTTCCTCTGTATCGGTGTGATGCTCTATTCCATGTTTACCTATCTTGCTCTCGCTATCGATGGGGAACCATTAAAAACCTACTGGGCGGTCTATGGGCTTCTTCCGTTTGCATTTTTCAAAATCAGCAATTTCTTTGCAGGGCTAATTTATGCTATTGGGATATTTTTGTTTTTGTTATCAATGATGCTTGGGTTCTTTGCAGTCTCCGCTATCGAAATCGAACAGATTAGAGGCAACCGGTTCTTCAAAATTAGTCAGGCTATCAAATTCAGTTTCCAAAGATTAGGACAGCTATTTATATCAGAATTAACTATTATACTCTTTGTACTATTCATAGTAGTTTTGTATGCCATTTTAGGCTTAATAACCAGCATTCCATTTATAGGTGAATGGATCTATGCCCTGACATTTATAATCCCCGGATTTGTTATCGCATTGTTCACCGTGTTTATTATTTTAGTATTAATAATTTCTCTGATATTATTACCGGCAGTGGCAGCGGCAGAGAAAAAGAAAGAATCATTCAATACGATTATAATGACCTTCTCGACAATTGTCCGTCAACCATCCCGATGGGTGGCTTACACCGCTTATTCGCTGATAGTGGCAAAATTGGGCAGTTATGTCTATGCCTATTTTTGTTATCGTGCTATTCAATTTTCAACATGGTCAGTATCATTGACTGCAGGGGATAAGCCTGAGAATCTAATCAAAGCCGGACTCTCACATTTACCTATAAAATCTGATTTAGTAAAAAATACGCTAAGCGTATTTCCCGGTATAGATTTGGGAGTATCTTTAAACAAATGGGCATATTCAAGCAGTAACGATGCCGCCGGGTATCTGATGGCCGGAATGTTGTTTTTAGTATTCGTTAGTATAATTGGTTATGCTTTTTCGATAATTGCCACCGGACAGGCGAGAGCATATACAATTATAAGATACCTCAAAGATGATTATAAAATTTCAAATGAATCTCCATTGTTTGAAGATAACGGTGACATCCCACCTGAAAAGGAATAATCCTGTAATATAAAAGACATAATATATCTATGAAGAGAATCCGCTCAATAAAATCAATGCAAAGAGTAGTTAGAGAATTAACTATTAAGAAAAAGAGGCTAAGCCTCGTTCCGACAATGGGGTTTCTTCACGAAGGGCATCTCTCACTGATTAAACGAGCCAAAAAAAATACAGACATTGTAATTGTTTCAATTTTTGTTAACCCAACCCAATTTGCACCTAACGAGGATCTCAAAAAATATCCCCATAATATGAAGGGGGATTTGCGGAAGATAAAAAAAGCGGGGGGAGATATTGTTTTTACACCGGATGCCAAAGAAATTTACCCCGAAGATTTCCAGACTTATGTTACCGTAGAAGATTTAACCAAAACTCTCGAAGGGAAATCCCGTCCCGGACATTTCAAAGGTGTAACCACAATAGTCAGCAAACTCTTTAATATCTGCCATCCCGATGTAGTTCTGTTTGGTATGAAAGATTACCAGCAGGCGATTGTATTAAAACAGATGACCAAGGACCTTGGCTACCCAATAAAATTTATCATTGCACCAACAGTACGTGAACGTGGTGGACTGGCCATGTCTACCCGCAATTCATATTTTACCGACGAACAGCGCAAAGAGGCACTGTCTCTTTTTTATGCACTCGAAACCGCCAGAAATATGGTAAAAGCCGGAAAGAGGAAAACAGCCATAATCGAGCGTGAGATGAAAGCAGTTATTAAGGCAACCTGCCCATCAGCCAAAATTGAGTATATAGCTTTTACTGACTTTAACACCCTTTCATCGGTCAAGAGTATAAGAAAAGATACAATCTGTTCGTTAGCCGTCAGAGTTCACAAAGTCAGGCTAATCGACAACATGATGCTCATGCAACACAAGAAGCTTAAGTAGCAAATACAATTATTACTTTTAAAAAATCTTGACCTTACGTATATCTTTTATAGATTACCTGCAATTGAAAGTGGATAAGTTTGTTGTAAATAAAAAGGTATTATTAAATGAAAGAACGTAGAAATATTGGTTTGGAATCTCCCGGGGTTTGTGTCGCGGTTGTTAAAAAAGATCTCGATGGCTGGACATTCCTTGTGCTCAAAAGAGCCCCAAAAGAATCATACGGTGGATTCTGGGGTTTTGTAACCGGGAGCAAAAAAGGGAATGAAACAGTTGCCCAATCGGTTTATCGTGAGATGAAAGAAGAGATTGGTCATCACCCTGAAAACATGTGGGCGACAGAATATATTATCCAGTTTTATGAACCGGAAAATGATAAAATTTGGATGCTTCCTTTGATTGTAGGGGTTCTTGATGAAGATGTGAAAATCAGACTATCTGATGAAAACGTTGAATTTCGCTGGCTTTTACCCAATAAAGCCAAACGCCTTTTAAGCTGGAAAAATCTGATTCGGGCTGTTGATGATATAAATGATGAATTATCAATATTTCCGGCCAGAAACTGGATCGAAATAAAAGTTTAGGGGTATCACCCCCAATATTATTTCCTTATTTATATAAAATAGGGAACCGGTTGAATTTTCCAAAGTTATAAGAGTACAGATTTGTATTAAAGGTCTTGACGAATATGCAGATTTATGTATATTTCGACCGGATTGAAACGAATACTAGGTTTTGATATGTTGATAACTGTTTGTAAATCAAAAATTCATCGGGCGACAATCACATTCGCTAATCTTGACTATGTCGGGTCGATTACAATTGATTCCGACCTGATGAAAGCAGCTGATCTGATTCCTTATGAAAAGGTGCAGGTTGCTAATATTTCCAATGGGGAGCGGTTTGAAACTTATGTTATCGAAGGGGAAACCGGTAGCGGGGTTATTGGCCTTAATGGTGCTGCTGCTCGTAAAGGCATGGTAGGGGATCTGGTCATAATTATTGCTTATGGTCATATGGACAAAAAGGAAGCTGCCAATTATAGACCGGCTATTGTCCATGTTGATAGCGAGAACAAAGCAGTATCTTCGTAATTACGGGCTTATTCCGGAATCATCTTAAAAGGAGCATCAATTGTCTGATAATAAAGCGGTTATAGTTCTTGCAGCCGGTAAAGGCAAAAGGATGAAATCCGAAATTCCCAAAGTTCTCCATGAAATTAATGGTAAGCCTATCATAAAAATGATTCTTGATACTCTAATAACTCATGATTTTTCAAAGATTGTCGTGGTAGTCGGTTTTAAAGGGGAGTTGGTAGAAAAGGCTCTTGAGGGGTATCCGATTGAAATTGTCTGGCAGAGAGAACAGTTAGGAACCGGACATGCCGTACAAATGACTGCTGATATTATGAAAGATTTCGATGGTACAACACTGGTTGCTTTAGGTGATGTTCCGTTTCTATCTTCTGAATCAATAAATTCACTTTTTGAAATACATGCTCAGACCGGCTCATCGGCTACCTGCTTATCTGCTTTTTTTGATGATCCGAAGGGTTATGGCCGGATTATCAGAGATGGTGAGTCCAATATTCTAAAAGAGATTGTTGAGCACAAAGATGCTTCTGATGAAATATTAAAGATCAAAGAAATCAATAGCGGGACCTTTTGCTTTGATAATAAAGAACTATTTTTGACCATTGAAGAAGTCAAAAACAACAATTCCCAGGGTGAATATTACCTGCCTGATACAATTAAGATTATGCATGACAAGGGGTTAAAGGTGACTGTGACTGCTGCGAAAAACCCTGATGAAGTATTGGGAATAAATTCTTCCGAACAATTAAAAGAGCTTGCGGATAAATTTATCCGGTAGAGACTCATAATTTTATTGATCAAAAACCGATTATAAGCGTTATAAATATATAGACTTGTTGCTGTAAGTTCGATAAAATAAATAACGGTTTCTTATTGACCTTTATTATTAACTGATATACATTTAGCCAAATGTAGTTTGAGAGTATATATGCGAATTTCTATTTTTATAATTATTCTTTTATGTGCGGCATCAGCTTTTCCACAATTTGTTGATCAGCTTGATCTGGAAAAATCAACCCGGACAAACAGTCTGGGAGTAATGCCGGTTGAACGTCCGTCTTCTCTTATTGATCTGTCGCGAGTACGTTTTTCCCATAGCTATTCATTGTCTTATTTCTCAGGTTATAGCAACGGATCAGCCGGGTTATGGAATACTTCAATGTATTATGATTTTTCTTCGAAACTCTCTCTGAATGTTAATATAGGTGTTTTGCACAATACCGGTGCAATCTGGGGTGATGGAAAAAACAATGCGACTTTTTTGCCAGGTTTCCTTCTTAATTATCACCCGTCAGAAAATTTTAGACTCTTAATAGGAATGCAAACTTATAGCGGAGGTTATTATCCCCTGAAATATTAACCTACCATCCGTCTCGGCCCCTTCGGTCATCAGCTGACAAGGATTAGAATATTCCTTCAGCATCTTCGACCAGCCGAATTATCTGCCAGCTATTTATAATTTAATCCCGAAGGCTTAAAGACAAGATATCCTGCTCCATGAATAAAAAGATTATTAAGAAAATTTTAGCCGGTCTGTTATTAGCAACACTGATTGTTGTTATTGTTTATGCTACATTTATAACTACCAAAGTTGTCAGTGGTGTTTCGGTGATGGTTGATACTCCGGAGCATATGATGCAGCTACAGATTATGGATGCGAGTGGTGGAAAAATTAAAAATATAACTGCTACGATAAAAAAACAGACAGGAGACGATTTGTTGGTTCAGGTTATCGGGAAAGATAAATTCGAAGGACAGGAGCTTTTGCGCTCTATGATTATTTTGCACGAAAAAGATGATACTACCGCAAAACTTTTAGCCCGTAAATTGGGAATTGATTTCTCGCAAATAATATACAAACCAATTACACAGAATGTAAAACAGACAACAGCCACACTGGTTGTTGCATTAGATTTTGATACTTTAGTATCATTAGTTAATTATAAAAAGGAGAATTGAAGAAAAATCTTGGAAAATAATTTATCTCTTGATCTAGCTAAGCAGGCTGCCCAACACGCTCTATCCAAAAAAGGATATGATATCAAGATCCTCAAGCTTAAAGATATCTCTTCGGTTTGTGATTATTTTGTAATCATTACCGGTGCGGCCGATATTCAGGTTAAAGCTATTGCAAATGCAATTATAGACGAACTTCGAGAATCAGGAATAAAACCATATCACACTGAAGGACTAAATGATGGAAAATGGGTGCTTATCGACTATATTGATGTGGTTGTCCATATCTTTCATGAACCGACTCGTGAATTTTATTCTCTTGATAAGTTGTGGGGCGATGCCCCGGTAGAGAAATTTGTAGAAAATCAATTTTAAATAATAAGAATATTTATATACAAATGGTGAGGTGATGGAAATTAAAGATTTAAAAGCAAAAACAATTGCAGATCTCTTAAAGATTGCAGAGGGGCTTGATATCCCCGGAGTGTCAGGACTCCGAAAGTCGGAATTGATTTACAAAATCATGGAAGCGACCTCTTCTCCTGATGGTATTATTTTAGCAGAAGGAGTACTGGAGACTCTTGATGAAGGCTACGGCTTTCTTAGGTCAGCGGGATATAACTATCTTCCCGGACAGGATGATATTTATGTGTCGCCTTCACAGATAAAAAGGTTCGATTTGCGAACCGGAGATATTGTTGCTGGTCAAGTTCGCCCTCCCAAAGACAATGAAAGATATTTTGCTTTATTAAAAATAGAAACCGTTAACTTTGAAAATCCCGAAGCAGCCAAGCATAAAACATTGTTTGATAATCTGACTCCGCTTTATCCCAACAATCCATTCAAACTCGAACTTGGCCCGGAAGAACTCACTACCCGTATTATTGATTTGATGTGTCCGATAGGAATGGGACAGCGTGCTCTGATTACATCACCACCTAAAGCAGGAAAAACGATGATTCTTCAGAAAATAGCACAGGCTATTACTACTAATCATCCAAATGTTACTCTTATTGTTTTGCTGATCGATGAACGCCCCGAAGAAGTAACCGATATGAAAAGATCTGTTAATGGTGAAGTTGTATCATCTACTTTTGATGAACCGGCTGATCGTCATGTTCAAGTTGCGCATATGGTTTTGGAAAAAGCCAAACGACTGACAGAGTACGGCCACGATGTGGTTATTCTGCTTGATTCGATCACTCGATTAGCACGAGCACATAACGCTGTTGTCCCGCATTCCGGGAAAATTCTCTCCGGTGGTGTTGATTCAAATGCCCTGCACAAACCAAAAAGATTCTTTGGAGCCGCCCGTAATATCGAAGAGGGTGGATCACTTTCAATTATTGCTACTGCTTTGATCGAAACCGGTTCGAGAATGGATGAAGTTATTTTTGAAGAGTTTAAAGGAACCGGTAATATGGAACTTGTTCTGGATCGAAGACTATCAGACCGTCGTATTTTCCCCGCTATGGATATCAATCGTTCTTCTACTCGTAAGGAAGAATTGTTGCAGGGGGAAGATGTTCTCAGTAAGATCTGGGTCTTGCGTAAATTCCTCGCAGAGATGAATCCGATTGAAGCAATGGAGTTTTTGATTGATCGTTTGAACAAAACCAAAAACAACAGTCGTTTCTTAGCCTCAATGAAAGACTAGCATAGCTAGTTTTATAAAGAATTGAAATTGGTTGTTTCTATTGATGGTATAAGTTTGAACATTTGACTTTATTATTGGAATGATTTTGGGCTTAATCATGGGGTTGGGAGCACAAAATTATTCAAGTGTTGCTTTGAATACCGGTTCAGCATTAATCATCATTGTTATTGGATTTGGTATCCTAAGTGTCCTTGTATCTCATACCCTGTTAAAAGAAATCATAGTACCAACTCCAAAACCATGTAGGTCGGGATTACAGAAATTTCGGCCTGCGAATTCTATGGAGGTGGGATTATCAAAAATAATATTTTTATAGAAATCATACGGTTAATTTGTTTAATAGGTGGAGTGATATTGCTCATAATGGCAATGAATAAACGGGATCATGATAAGCCGCCAATTAATATCAAAACAATTTGGAATAGAAAAAAGGTAAGGGAGAGTTATATTGATAATGCCGGTTATAACTATTATCGAATTGGCGTATTGATGTTCACCATTAATGGACTATTTGGGTTATATTATTTGATCTTTGTTTATTAAATTACAATCCCAGTTCTTTTATTTCCAGATCAAACCTTGTAGGGCGAAGGCGTATCAACCATCCTTCGCCAAAGGGATCCTGAAGAGCGGAATCGGGATCATCAATAACTTTTTGATTTACTTCTAACACTGTCCCTGACAATGGTGAG
>DAOWMZ010000137.1 GCA_030642845.1 Candidatus Zixiibacteriota bacterium | reverse complement strand
TGGCTATAATTGTCAGTACATTTCCGATCTGCACTGGTGTTGGTGCCGCATTGTTGACACGGTTTGGATTCCGTGAATATAAAAGCTGGAAGGATATGCACGGATTTGATTCCGAACCTCCCATTCCTGCTCCTCCTCCGTTAAGAGATCAGGATAATGACGAATCCCATGATGAATCATCAAATGATAATCCAAATTCTACCGATAAACCCAATCATCCTGAAAAATCAGGTGAATCCTTTTAGGCTTTTTCCCGTATCTTAATTTATAAGATAAATGAATCTATAATGGATGGAGATTGGTTATGAGTTCGAGAAATCTAATTTCAAGTTTATTAGTGATTTTATTTCTAATGCCTGCTATTGCCACTGCCGGGAGGGTCGCTCACGAACAAGTTAAAATTGAAGCTGATAATGCTAAAACTGTAGAGGTTATGATTGAATTTGGAGCAGGGGAGATAACCATAAATGCTGATGATATAGATGATGTTCTCAGAGGTGAGATTACTTATGAGCCCAAAGTAGTTGATATTTTTCACGAATATGAAGTTAAAGGCGGAGTAGGTAAACTCTATCTGGAAAGTGATCATAAAGATGGCTTTGATATTGATACCGAGGAAAATGATTGGAATTTGACTCTCTCAACAAAATATCCAATGTCTCTTGAGATGGAAATTGGGGCCTGTGAAGCCGAGATGGATCTGGGTGGATTGCAGCTTGAAAGCTTCAAGTTCGAGGTTGGAGCTGCTTCTTCTATAATTGAATTTTCAAAACCAAATCCAACCAGACTGGATGAAATAAATATTGAAGCTGGTGCCTGTTCACTCGAAATGATTAATTTTGGTAATGCCAATTTTAAGTATTTTGGTTTTGAAGGTGGTGTTGGTTCATTTGAACTCGATTTAAGGGGTAAATATTCCGGATATTCCAGAGTTGATATTGAAATTGGGGTGGGATCAATGGAAATAATACTTCCTGATGATATCCCGGTCAGAGTTGAAACCGATGGAGCAGGATGGCTTTCATCAATTGATTTCCACAGAACCGACCTGGATGAAGTGGATGATGATGTTTATGAATCGGATGACTATGAAGATGCCGATATCAGGCTTCTGGTAGAAATAGATGTTGGTTTGGGATCAGTGGACATCTATCAAAAATAAGTGGCTAAGCCATATTTATTTGAATTAGATTGTTGTTCTGCTGGGTATTGTCCTGCTTTGCAGGCAAGACCTGATGAGCTTTTTAATATTACGGGCGACACAAGGCCGCCCTCTACACGGTTGGTGAAACTTTATTTCGCGTAGAGGCGGGGCTTGTCTCCGCCGGTTATGAAATTCTACAAAACTGGCAGGATCGCTCTGGGATCCTGCCCTACTATTTACTACCAAAAATAAGTGATCGAATCACTCTTATTTCAAATATGATCTACTTAATATCTTTAATAAAAGAGGTAAAATCCCCCTTATAAAACTTGCCGGGAGGTATTCTGTAGTTTTATACTCTTATAATCGACCTTAAGAGAACTTTTGGTTTGTCTGAGGGTTATAACGGACATCAGATGTATATAGGAGTAAGAATGTACAGAAGAATACTTTTTTCAATTTCAATCTTGATTGCTACTTCACTGTCGCTTTCAGCCGAGATTATTCAACAGCAGGAAATTTATAAAGCACGGGATAAGGTTCTGCCGGCTTTGGTTCATATCCAGCCCGTCATAAAAAATTACAACACAGGTGAACTTGAAAAACAGGCCGTTATCGGTTCCGGTGTGATTTTCCATAAAGACGGCTATGTGGTTACCAATTATCATGTGGCAGGTAAAGCTGAAAGAATTATCTGTACTTTAAATGACAAAGAACTTGTTCCGGCTGAATATATCGGGGGTGATCCTCTGACCGATGTGGCTGTTATTAAACTGCAATTAGATGGATATCACGGTGATATTAATATTGCTGAATTCGGTGATTCCGACTCTCTTCAGGTGGGGCAGTTTGTTTTGGCAATGGGTTCCCCGCTGTCGCTTTCTCGTTCGGTTTCTGCCGGTGTTATTTCTACTCGTGATCGTTTTTTCGGAGACAATGTTCGCCTCCCTTCAGGTGAGAGAACCGGAATATACAATCTTTGGATTCAAACCGACGCTGCTATTAACCCGGGAAATTCCGGCGGTCCTCTTGTTGATCTGAACGGCCGGGTTATTGGTATAAATTCCCGCGCAACAATGTTTGCCAACAATCTCGGATTTGCCATTCCTGTTAATATAGTCAAAGAAGTAACCTCGGCTATTCTGGATCATGGGGGTGTTATCAGAAGTTGGATCGGTGTTCACTGCCAGGCTTTGCAAGAGATGGAACAGTTTTTCAAAACCGGTAGAGATAAAGGAGTGCTGGTCTCATCGATTGACCACGGTTCACCGGCGGAAAAAAGTTTTCTTAAAGCGGGAGATGTAATTTTGGAAGTTGATGGCAAGCCTGTTTCGGCTCGTTTTCTTGAGGAGCTTCCCGCTTTTTATAAAACTATTGCTGAATATGAACCCGGTTCGGAAATCAGCTTGAAGGTATTAAGAGGGGATCAGGAATATACCTTTAAAGTTATTACCAATCAATTAGGCGATTTGCAGGGTGAAGATTTTGAAGTAAGCAAATGGGATTTCACGGTAAAGGCGATTACCGGCCAGATGAAAATTGACAATAATCTCGAAGATACTGTTGGTGTTTTTGTCGCCGGAGTCAAACGCAATGGAGCGGCTGATACGGGGGGGATGCGGCGTGGTGATGTTATTAAAAAAATAAATAATATTGAGCCGATAAATCTGATCGATTTTATTGCCGCCTATGATAATATTGATGTTGACCTTAATGAGAAAATTCTTCTCACTGTAGATAGAAACGGAAGTACCAGGTTCATCCTGCTAAAACTAAATCAGACCGCAAAGGAAAATTCTGATGAGTAAAATCATTTCATACGTTTTAACTGCTCTTTTTTTGATTGCCGGAGTTGGAAATTTAACCGCTCAGGATTTTGATTTCTCTAAATTGGAAAATGAAGTTGAAGAGTACTCGGTTATTATTGATATGAAAATTGAAGTCTCCTTCGGTATCCATACTACAGATCAGACCGAGCAATATTTAGGTACAATTGTCACCTCGGATGGAATTGTAATTTTTGATGGTACTTCACTATCCAGCGACGGCGGCTTGTCAACTATGACCGGTTTCACTGTCAAAACTACGCCGGTGCATATTGAAATCAGAACTCTCGATGGGAAAACTTATGATGGCGAATATATCGGGGTTGATCGTTTTACTAGTATCGGCTTTTTAAAAATTATTTCCGATGAGGAAAAATTCAGACCGGTAGTCTTTAAGCCCGATCAGGAATATAAAGTTGGAGACTGGCTCTGTTTGTATATGCTTCTTCCGGAATTTATATCTCCTCCATTGGCGGCTGATATCGGCATGGTTTCGGCTTTAGTGAAATCACCTGAAGAGTTTATACTCACTGTTGGATTTAATCAGCTTCAGAAAACATCGGTACTGTTTAACAGCAATCTTGAACCTGTCGGAGTTTTGGGAACTATGATGGACCCAACCACTGCCTCAACCGATGCCGGTGGTCTGTTGGAATCTTTCGGACAATTCGGGATTCCATTATTGGGAGTTATCTCGGCTGAAACATTGACTGAACTAATCGCTGATCCTCCTCAGAAAGGGGAAGTTGACAGAGGCTGGCTGGGGATAACTCTTCAGGCCTTAACCAAAGACATTGCTGAATTCTGGGGTTTGGATGTTCCCGGTGGTATTATTATCAACGACATCGTGAAAAATTCTCCCGCCGATAAATCCGGACTGGTTATTGGTGATATAATTTTCGAAGTCAATGGTCAGAAGATCGAAGTTGATAAAGAAGAAAAACTGCCGGTGTTCCAGCGTATGATTTCGGAGATGGGGCCGGGAGCCTCGATTGAATTGGCTGTTGTCAGGCGTAATGATACAAAGATTGATACTTTGAGTCTTCTGGCTACCCTCAAGGAAGCCCCGATAGCGGCGGTTGACTCTCCCGAATATGAAAATGAAAGTCTTGAGTTCAAAGTCCGCAATATGGTCTTCGCTGATTATATGATAACCAATCTTGATCCGGAAGAATTTGAGGGTGTAGTTGTTTCCAAACTCGAAATGGGTGGTCTGGCAAATATTGGCGGACTTCGGATTGGTGATATTATTCAGCGCATTGGTGATCAGGATATCGGTTCGATTGAAGATGCCGAAACTGCAATGACTGATTTGGAAACAACCAACCCCGAAGAAATTATTTTCTTCATCTGGCGCAACAACCAAACTTTGTTTGTGAATGTAAAGACTGAGTAGGTATTATTGGTGGCCCATCGCTTGGGGAGTGTTGATAAACCCCAAATATATAACAATCTCATTCTTCCTGTCATCCCCAACTTGATTGGGGATCCATTTAAGATATTAAATTTTAAAGAGATAGATGGATTCCCGATCAGGTCGGGAATGACAAAAACAAAAGGTTTTATATCATTGTTAACTTTTTCAACACACCCCTTGCGATGGGTTTGCCCGTCTGGGCGGGTTTACTGTTCAAATTGGTAGTCCATCATTTATGGTGGGATCTCAATGTGATCGGCAGACGCCCTCGTCTGCCGGTTTTCTTATAGTAGCTTGATACTATTACAAATCATCTATAATTTATAAACATCGATTCAGTGAATAAGAGTTGTTTAATATGAATAGCATAGTATTATGTTAAATAACATTGACAAATTGGGAGATGTAAATGAATACATTATTCAATAAACATAATTTATTAACAGTGATAATAATTTTCTCTGTTACACTTCTATGTAACTCCATACTTCTATCTCAACAACTTTCTTTAAATCAATTAACCTTCAGTGATACAACACATGACGGTTATCCTAATTGGTCTCCCGATGGTAAATTTATTATTTATTCATCAGGCTCAAGAACTACTTGCACTACTATGAAAATACCATCAGATGGAGGGACTGCAGTTCAAATGACAGATTATTTTTCCCAACACGCACAATGGTCTCCCGACGGTTCTTCTATAGTATTTGATGGAGAAACAGGTACTCAGATTCTTATTGCTTCTATAGACGGGGGAACTCCAATTCGAGTTGTGCCGGAAAATATTCCTATTGAAATGAGTGGTATGCCATGTTGGTCTCCTGATGGGAAAAAGATTGCCTTTCATTCAAAAGGGGAATTGATGACTTTGGAATTAATGACAGGTGATATAAAAAGTATATTTAATCTGAATGGGAAAATTACAATTCCGTTTTGCTGGACACATGACGGCAAAAGTATTATTACCGAATTGATGGATACATCATCGCATAAAACTGATATTTGGGTAATCCCGGTGGATACAAATGATGCGTATCAGCTTACTTTTTTTGAGGGAAGGCAAAAGAAACCATGTCTTTCACCTGATGGTTCATTAATTGTATTTGCATCTGATCATGAAGGGAACGTTGATTTATGGATAATGCCTTCGGAAGGTGGAGAGCCAGTTCAGCTTACTTTTTATTCGGGGGATGATTCAAATCCAGGCTATGATCTTGAACCAAGCTGGTCACCCGATGGAAATAAAATCGCATTCTCGAGCACCAGAACCGGATACTGGGCTATTTGGGCTATTGAACTTGATATGGAGTATGTAAAAAAGAAATTAAAAACAGAGTAGTCTTTTTAGGTCAAACTCCCAGTGGTTTGAAATAATTGCATACAAAATGAATAGAGAATCAAAACTGATATTTATCGGGGGAGCCCCGGGAGTGGGAAAATCAGAAGTCGCCAGAGAATGGCATGG
>DAOWMZ010000129.1 GCA_030642845.1 Candidatus Zixiibacteriota bacterium | reverse complement strand
TGCAGACTGTTTTCGTTCGGTGTTGCTATTGACAGTGGTATCATAAGCTAATTCTTCAAGAGGTATAAACTTAGTTGTTTTAACCAAACTGTCGGTATAGTAATGCCAATTTTTTCCGGAGAAATCGAGCATGGAAATCAACCCATGTTTAAGAAATTTATACCTGGGCTCTTTGGCTTGCCATTTTGGAAGAAGATATTGAATATACGAAGGACCATAGTAACTGGGAATCCAGAAATGTACTGCATTATTTGTCCCAAACGGATATTCTTTTCCGGTCATCTCTGTCCCTTGTCCAAAGCCGGTATAAAAGAAAATCCTGAGAGTATCCTGCGGCACATCAATTCTTAGAAAACGACAGGATTGATTCTGAATGGAATTGTATATCTTCACCATATCGTTGATTTTTCCTTCAAGAGGATGTCCTTCGGGATAATATATTTTGATATCGTTATAAGTAAAGGTTAACCAGGATTCATAGCGGTCATCCGGTAAATTCGGATCAGATTTACTAATGGGATCTTTCTTATCCGATGAGCAGCTAATCAGTAAACTTGTTGTTATAAATAAGAACAGAAGTCTTTTTATCATTTTTAAACCTTATTATATATAAGCTTATAATACACCTAACAGTCAACTTTATCATAATCTTAAAGAAGAAAACAAAATAATAGAGTAATACACAACTGTCAAACCGATAATTAAGTTATTAGTTTCACAAATACTCTTGACTTCATTCCCCTTGTATCCGATATTTCTCTAAAGCCGGAGTTGAGTAGTCAAGTAAGGTCAATATTGTCCTGTAATATGCCGGCTAATTGCTGTTTTTAACATAATTGAAGGTGCGGCAGTATTAATGGTAAGTGCAGAAAGACATTTTAAATCACCTTCTTTTTCCAAGAGGATTATTGTAATTGTAGGCGGTTATGGCAGTGGGAAATCCGAAGTTTCTGTTAATTTAGCCCGCTTTTTGGCAACCACTGAGAGTAAATCGGTAGCGATAGCTGACCTTGATATTGTCAATCCCTATTTCCGTTCCCGCGAAGCCTCCAGAATACTCGATAAGTATGGAATTGACTCAATATATCCCAAAGACAACTTTACCCATGCTGATCTTCCTATTATCCTCCCCCGGGTCAAGTCAGCAATTCAAGGTTATGAGGGGACATTGATTCTCGATGTCGGCGGAGATGATGCCGGTTCACGTGTCCTAAGTTCCTTAACTGATGCCTTCCCTTCCGATGAATACGAGATGCTGCTTGTAATAAATGCTAATCGTCCCTTTACAAATGATCTTAACGGCTGCCTGAAAATGATGCAGAAAATCGAAGAAACTTCCCGCCTAAAATTTACCGGTTTGATTTCCAATACTCATTTGGTAGAACATACGGACAAAGGAGAAGTTTTTAGCGGTTATAAGCTGACTTCGGAAGTGTGTAAAAAAACCGGATTAACGTTTTCATTTATATCTGTTGAAGAAAATTTATTGAAAGATATTGATCCCAAAGAGATCAACGTTGCTGTCCTTTCCCTTGATCGGCTCTTATTAAAACCATGGGAAAGAGGAAGCAATTCAGAGAATATATAAGTAATTTAAGGAATAATAAATGCCAGGAATTCGGATAGATAAAAATCATTGTAAAGGGTGCGAGTTATGTATTCGTGCTTGTCCACAAAATATTATTTCAATGTCCAAAGAAATTACAGTGCGCGGTTATTACTTTGCGCAGGTGCATGATCCCTCGCGATGTATCGGCTGTCAATTATGCGCCATTGTCTGCCCTGATGTGGCAATCGAAGTAATAGCTCATGGGACTTCATATGCCCTAATCGAATATTAAAACGGAGAGAATTTATAATATGGCAAGAGTATTAATGAAAGGTAATGAAGCGATAGCAGAAGCTGCAATAAGAGCTGGCGCCGAAGGGTATTTCTGTTATCCCATTACTCCACAATCGGAAGTGGCTGAATACCTCACAAAAAGAATGCCCGAAGTTGGCGGCGTTTTTCTTCAGGGGGAAAGCGAAGTAGCAGTCGGGAATATGCTTTTTGGTGCAGCTTCAACCGGTAAAAGAGTTTTTACAACTTCATCCAGCCCCGGTATTTCATTGATGCAGGAATCAATTTCTTATATGGCCGGGGCACATCTTCCAGCGGTTCTTGTAAACATCATGCGCGGTGGTCCTGGATTAGGCGGGATTCTTCCCGCTCAGTCAGATTATTTTCAGGCTGTTAAAGGGGGCGGACATGGCGACTACCGACTACTGGTGTTAGCCCCGTCAACAGTTCAGGAAGCTGTAGATTTAATGATGCTTTCTTTTGATCTGGCAGATAAATATCGTAATCCGGTTATGATGATCGGCGATGGAATGATAGGCCAGATGATGGAAGCAGTTGAATTTCCCGAGGAGAAAGAAATTAAACGCAACAACCCTGATGAAAGTGATTGGGCGGTTAACGGTGCTAAAGATCGTAAACCGAGAATAATTAAATCCTTATTTCTTGATCCTCATCAGCTTGAAGACAATTCATGGCTTCTTGATGATAAATACGAACAAATGAAGCGTGAAGAAGTTCGCTATGAACTATATAAAGTAAATGCTAAGAATAAGCTTTTGATTGTTTCTTATGGCACTATGGCTCGCATTTGCCAGACTGTTATTGATGAGCTTGAATCGGAAGGTATTTCTGTTGGTCTTTTCCGACCCATCACCCTCTACCCTTACCCTATGAAAGAGCTAAAAAAAGAAGCTGTTAAGAAAAATATCAAAACTGTACTTACTGTTGAGATGAGCACAGCTCAAATGCTTGAGGATGTTGAGAGATCGATTCTTGGAAAAAAGCAGATTGAATTTTTTGGAAGGACAGGTGGAATTGTTCCAACACCAGATGAAGTAAAAAGTAAAGTGCTGGAATTGATAAAACCAAAGAAAAAAGCAAAAACCAGTGAAAAAAAGAAAAGAGGGAAAAATGTCAAGTAATTCCAATGTGATATTTTCCCGTCCGGAAGCGATGCACGATACCGTTACCCATTATTGTCCCGGTTGTACGCATGGGATAATTCACCGTCTTGTAGCTGAAGCACTCGATGAACTGGGTGTCCGAGATAAAGCGGTTGGAGTTGCTCCGGTAGGATGTTCAGTGCTGATTTATAATTATATAAATTGTGATTTTATGGAAGCCCCTCATGGGCGCGCTCCGGCATTAGCTACCGGATTTAAACGGATGCGTCCGGATATGACGGTTTTCACTTATCAGGGCGACGGTGATCTTGCCTCAATTGGAATGGGTGAAATTGTTCATGCAGCAAACCGAGGTGAGAAGTTTACAACTATTTTTGTCAATAATGCTATTTACGGCATGACCGGAGGTCAGATGGCCCCTACAACTATGCCACAGCAAATAACAACAACATCCCCTAAAGGAAGAGATGTATCGCAGGTAGGTTATCCTATCAGAATGGCTGAAATCTTATCAGCACTTGTTACACCGTCTTATATCGAACGAGTAGCAGTTCATACTCCGCAGCATATTTTGAAAGCAAAAAAAGCAATTTATAAAGCATTTAAATATCAGGTTGAAGGGCGTTGTTATTCAATGGTGGAAGTTCTGTCCACCTGCCCGACAAACTGGGGTTATACTCCTCAAGAAGCCACCAAGTGGCTGGCTGATAATATGGTCCCTTATTATGAATTGAAATGTTTCAAAGATCCTGAAAAGACGGAGGGATTCTAATGGAACAATATGAAGTTACCTTTGCCGGATTCGGCGGACAGGGGATCATGACTGCCGGACAGCTGTTAGCCTATTCCGGTATTAAAGAAGGTAAGCAGGTAGCCTGGATGCCATCGTATGGACCGGAGATGCGCGGCGGAACAGCTTATTGCACAGTCGTAATTTCTGACAAGCGTATAGGCTCTCCTGTTGTTACAAATCCCAAATGTATTTGTGTTTTTAATCGGCCATCGTTTGATAAATTCGGACCGATAGTAAAACCGGGGGGATTGTTTATTGTTAACAGTTCCCTGATCAATGTTGTTAGTGATCGAAAAGATTTTACTCAGTTTTTGGTTCCCGGCAATGAAATGGCCTTGATGGCCGGCAATGCCAAAGCAACCAACGTGGTGATTCTTGGTGCATTTGTAGGAGCATCAAATGTTGTCAAACTCGAAACAGTCACTGAAACTCTAAAAGAAAAATTAGGCAAGAAAAAAGATATGCTTGAATTGAATTTAAGAGTTCTCAAGGAAGGGTATGATCTAGCCCTGGAAACTCTCGGACAGAAGGACTCCGTATGAATCACGACTTAAATAAATTAACTGAGATATTTGATCGGTATCCTCACAATTCGCAATCTATAATTGCCGTTTTACAGGATATACAAAAAGAATATAATTTTCTTCCCTGCGATGCTCTTAAGCAGGCGGCTGAAACATTTGATGTCCCCTTAAGTAAAGTATTTTCTGTTTCTACTTTTTACAATGCTTTCAGCTTGAATCCCAAAGGTGAAAGAATTATCCGTGTCTGTATGGGAACAACCTGCCATATCAGGGGAGCTAAACTAATTTTGGAACAGTTGGAAACAAAGCTGAATATCAAAGCAGGCGAAACAACCGAAGATTTAAAATTCACTATTGAAGTTGTTAATTGCGTGGGAGCTTGCGCAATGGCACCGGTCGTGATTGTTAATGATGAATATCACGGATCGGTTAAAGTCAGCGGTACTAAAAAGCTTTTGAAGGGGAGGAAAAAATGAAAATAAAATCACCTGCCCAATTAACCAAGCTGCGTAAAGAACTATTTGCCATAGAAAAGAAGCACACTAAAAAAATAATGGTTTGCTGCGGTCCCGGATGTCTTGCTAATGGTGCGGCTAAAATAGTTGAAGAGTTCAAAAAAGTCCTTAAAAAGAAAAAAATAAAAGGCTTCAAAATCGAAGCTCTTAAAGAGACCGGTTGTCATGGTTTCTGCGAACAAGGCCCGTTAGTAGTTATTGAACCCAAAGGTACTTTTTATGTTAAGGTAAAACCAAAAGACGTTGAAAGTATTATTGATGCATCTATTAAGAAGGATGATACACTAGAGAAACTTTTGTATGATGATCCGGGTAACGGACACAAAATAGCTAACTACAAAAAGATCCCCTTCTATTCTCATCAGCAAAGAATTGCCCTTCGCAATCTCGGACAGATAGACCAATATAAAATTGAAGATTACATAGCAAGTGGCGGTTATAAAGCACTGACCAAAGCCCTAACAAAAATGAAACCGGATGAAATTATTGATGAGGTTTCAAAATCCGGCCTTCGTGGTCGTGGTGGAGCCGGTTTCTCGACCGGTCGCAAATGGTCAACCTGCGCCAAAGCTGAAGATTCCCCTCACTACGTCATTTGCAATGGTGATGAAGGAGATCCGGGTGCTTTTATGGATCGCTCTATTATGGAAGGTGATCCCCACTCTGTTCTTGAAGGGATGACAATTGCAGCTTTTGCAGTTGGTGCACATGAAGGATATATTTATGTTCGTGAAGAGTATCCTCTCGCAGTAGAAAATCTGCAATTAGCTATCAATCAGGCCATAGAATACGGCTTCCTCGGTGAAGATATTCTTGGAAGCGGTTATTCATTTGATCTAAAAATCAGTCGTGGCGGCGGTGCTTTTGTATGTGGTGAATCATCTGCTCTGATGAAATCAATTGCCGGTGAAGTTGGTGAACCACGTGCCAAATATGTCAGATCAGTTTTAAAAGGTCTATTCGACAAACCGACTGTTCTTAATAATGTCGAATCCTATGCTAATGTACCGGTCATTATTGACAAGGGCAGCAAATGGTTTGCTAGTATCGGAACAAAGAAAAGCACCGGCACAAAAGCCTTCTCATTGGTAGGTAAAGTTCGCAATACCGGCCTTATTGAAGTACCAATGGGGACAACGCTTCGTGAAATCATTTATGATATCGGAGGCGGTATCCTTGATGATCGACCCTTTAACTCGGTTCAAACCGGCGGC
>DAOWMZ010000349.1 GCA_030642845.1 Candidatus Zixiibacteriota bacterium | reverse complement strand
TAAAAAAATTAAACACCCTGTGGCTGTGATGTTTGGGTGTCCGCTTGAATTTGACGGGAAATTATACAACACTTATGTCTATTACAAAAATGTGAAATATCAGATTTACAAAAAGATAAATCTCTTTCCTCTTATGGACGAAGACAAAACTTATCATGCCGGAAACAAGCCTGGCCTGTTTGAAACTGAATTTGGCAGATTTGGTATTGCTCTTTGTTATGATATTCGTTTTCCGGAAATTTTTGCTAACCTCAAAAAATTATCACCGGACATAATATTTATACCTGCTGCCTTTCCAAGAGTGAGGATCAGTGACTGGAAAGAACTACTTGTACAACGAGCTATTGAAACCAAAACTACAGTAATTGGGATCAATTCGGTCGGTGATGACGGAAGCAATACATTTGGTGGGAGTTCGATTGTTGTGGATTCATCCGGCCTGATTTTAGCTCAAGCAGACGAAGTTTCTGAAACAGTTCTGAAAGTAAACTTATAAAAACCAGAGTATTTTTTAATTAATCACCCCAAAAGCCTTTGTTTTCATCTGTTTTCACCGATATTACTAAAAATGAGGAACAAAATAAAATTTGTGAAGTTTATTAATTATAGTCTTGACGAATGAGTTAATTGTAGTTACTTTGGGAAGCTCAAGTTCAATTGGGCCCTTAGCTCAGTTGGTTAGAGCAGCTGACTCATAATCAGCGGGTCGCAGGTTCAAGTCCTGCAGGGCCCATATACTTTGAGATGGAACTGGATGAAGGGCAATTAGCTCAGTTGGTTAGAGCGTTCGGTTCACATCCGAGAGGTCACTGGTTCGAGTCCAGTATTGCCCAGAATGAAAAAGGCGATATGCAGTTTAGATTTGTAAAAAAAATTCCCGCGCTCCTCGTAAAACCTGGCATTAGTCAGGTAAATCGAGAGGCGGATAAAGATTATAAAGCGCATTCATTCAGAAATTCTGATGAATGCGCTTTCTCTTTGTGGAGACAAAAATGAATATTAGGTCGATAAAGGAGGTACGGATGCATAGTGATATCGAGCTATTGCTGAAGCTTCAAGTAATTGATTATGATCTTGGTGAACTGGAACGTTCAAAAGAATATCTGCCGGATATGATGGATAATCTCAATAACGAGATCAAGGACATTCAGAAAAAGCTCGATGAAGCTACTACTGCCCGGGAAGAGGCTAATCTCAGTCAAAAAAGTATGGAGCTTGAGATAAAAGTCAAAGAAGCTGAGCTGCAGAAATATCAGCAACAGATGATGTCAATCAAGACCAATAAAGAATATGATGCATTAGTGGCTCAAATTGATGCTGTCAAAACCGAAATTACGGTGATGAAACAGCAGGAAACCGAGTCAATGGAAACTATCGAAAAGCTTGAGAATGAAATTCCCGATCTTACCAGGAAGAATATCGAAACAAAAGAAAACAATGCTAAACAACTTGAAATACTTCAGGAAAAGATTGATTCCATAGGTGATACCATGACAAGTAAAGAGGATAGTCGCCAAGCTATTCTCTTAAAAATTCCCAAACCGACAGTCTCAATATATGAACGTGTAAGAAAAGGTAAAGGTGGAGCTGTCGTCGTTGTTGTGAAAAAGAGATCCTGCAGTGCCTGTAATAAAGCTCTGACACCTAAAAAAGTCCAGGAAATACGTAGAAGCGAGCGAATTAGCACCTGTGAAAGCTGTGGTAGAATGTTATACTGGGATGATGACGTTTCACTTTAAGGTTTTTTTAGGATACTAGGATTTATAAGATGGTAAAAATTATTAAAGATTTAGCTTTAACATTCGATGATGTCCTGTTGGTTCCGGGTCATTCCAAAATTCTTCCCAGAGAGACAGATATAACTACTAATATTGCTCCTGAAATTAATCTGAATATCCCGATCGTAGCAGCCGCAATGGATACTGTCTGCGAATCAAATCTGGCTATAGCCCTGGCACGTCAGGGTGGGATTGGTGTTATTCACAAAAATATGTCTCCGAATGAACAGGCGATGGAAGTTGATAAGGTAAAAAGATCCGAATCAGGAATGATTGTTGATCCGATTACTTTACCGCCGGATCAGACTGTTGGTGATGCCCTCGAAGCAATGAATCATTTCTCAATCTCTGGAATTCCAATAACTGAAGATGGTAAGCTTGTCGGTATCCTGACTAACCGTGATTTGCGCTTCCATGATGATACTACAACCAGAATTTCTGAAATAATGACCTCGAAAAATCTGGTGACTGTCAGTGAAGGAACTGATCTTGAAACAGCCAAGGAGATTCTCCATAAGTATCGAATTGAAAAAGTTTTGATGGTTGATGATCAGTATATGCTCAAAGGGATGATAACAGTTAAGGATATTATGAAAAAAATTCAGTATCCTTTTGCCTGTAAAGATTCCCGTGGCCGTCTTCGGGTTGCTGCTGCTGTTGGAGTCGGTGAAGAGATGATAAAAAGAGGGCAGGTATTGATTGATGCCGGCGTGGACATGCTGGTAATTGACAGCTCTCATGGCCACAGCCAGGGAGTCCTTGAAGGCGTCGCCCAGTTAAAAAAGGAATTTAGTTCTACCCCTCTGATGGCGGGAAATGTCGCCACTTCTGACGGTACTAAAGCTCTGATAGATGCCGGTGCGGATTGTGTTAAAATTGGTGTAGGACCGGGTTCTATCTGTACCACAAGGATTGTTACCGGAGCCGGTGTCCCTCAGGTAACGGCTATTATGGAAGCGGTTGAAGCCGCTGATAAAAAAGGGATTCCGATTATAGCCGATGGAGGAATAAGATTC
>DAOWMZ010000018.1 GCA_030642845.1 Candidatus Zixiibacteriota bacterium | reverse complement strand
ATTCCGGCTAAATATTTTCCAAGTTGTAATGCTTCTTCAATTACTTTTTCATTATCAGCGGCTGTACCTGATTTATTGAAATCCTTAGAGCAATATTGAATCATCCCCTCGTTGGCGACATTGATCCATTTAAAATATCCGGCAACAACTCTTCGTGCTCCTTCGAACCATCCCCGTTCACCGCCGATCAGCACCATTGCCCCGGGGCGTATTTTCTTTATAAGGTTTACAAAATTATGATCCGGGTTAGTGTTTTCATAATCAGGCGGACGGAAACAGTTACAGCGATCTATTAGCATTTTCAACTGAGCGGTTACTGTATCAAAATAAATCGGTGTACCTACCAAAAGACAATCGCAGTTAACAACACTGTCATATAATTTATAAATATCATCTTTAAGGAAACAAAATTCCGGAGTAGGAGCCTCACCACAGGCAAGGCATGGTTTAAGATCAAGGTCGTTTAATTTTACAAAACTGACTCGGACATTGATTTCTTCGCCAAGTTCGAGAATAATACTGTCGACAATTTTTTTGAGGATAAAATCCGTCGAGGAACCTATCACCGGTGAACCGGATATGGAAAGTATATTAATCAACTTCCATTCCCTCTAATATTTCCAGTTTAGCATATAAATCCAATATCTCATTTTCGATCACTAATTTTTTTTCTGAGCTGGCATTTAATGTCTCCCAATCAGAGCGGGGGATATTGTGTAATATATCTTTTTCCAGATTAGTTAGTTCTTTTTCCAGATCAGCGATCTTTGATTTGGTTGATTGAATCAGTTTTTTATGTTTTGATATTCGTTTTGATTTTTCCTTAAAGGTTAGGTAAGCTTCTTTGGATTTCAGAGGTTTTAGTGGAGCCTTTTCTTCTTTTTCAGCCATCTTTTCTTTGAAGAAAGCATAGTTGCCATTGTAGATATTGAGATGACCATCAATGACATGAAAGATTTTATCGGTAACACATTCCAGAAAATGGCGGTCGTGACTGACAATCAAACAGCTTCCTTCGTAATCTTTAAGAGCCTGTTCAAGAACTTCGCGGGCATCAATATCAAGGTGATTGGTAGGCTCATCAAAAATTAAAAAATTAGCCGGATAATACAAAAGCTTAGCCATTGCCAGTTTTGTTTTTTCGCCGCCGGATAAAGTCTTTACTAATTTGTATGAATCCTCGCCGGTAAATCCAAACCTTGCTAAAAACGATCTTATCTTTCCCATTTCAGCGATCGGGTCTATTTCCCAAAGGGTGTCAAGAGCACTAAGATTCGGATTAAGTTCTGTCAGTTCCTGATCAAAATAAGCGACATCGACATTGTTGCCCAATTTAATATCACCGGTAATTGGGGAGAGCTCGCCAATCAGAGAGAGTAAAATAGTTGTTTTGCCGGAGCCGTTGCGGCCAATCAGACCAACTTTATCCCCCCGATAAAGATCAAAACTAACATTACTCACAACAGGATCAGTACCATAGCCAATTGTCAGATCATTGACTTCGAGAACGTGGGCGTATGATCTGCCTGATGACTTCACATTTATATTATTCGAGGAGCCGTCACTGCGTGGTGGCGGTAGGCGTTTGATTCGGCTAAGATATTTAAGTTTGGATTTGGCCTGTTTTGTTTTTTGTCCGGCCATATTACGCTGGACAAAATCTTCCAGGCGTTTTATTTCTTCCTGCTGATGTTTATAGCGATGCTCATGAAGCCGTTTTCTATCTTTGCGTTCGATCAGGTAGTTTTCAAAACTTCCTTTGTATAAATGCAGTTTGGCTAACTGAATTTCCCAGACCTGGGTCACTGCAGCAGAAAGAAATGCCCGATCGTGCGAGATGATAATATAACTCTTGTCAGTTTCAGCTAAATAATTTTCCAACCACAATGTTGATTCGATATCGAGATGATTTGTCGGTTCATCCAACAGGAGTAAATTACCCCTTCCAGCCAGAGCATGTGCCAACCCGGCTCTGTTTTTCTCACCACCTGAGAAATTTGATAATCTTTCATGGTGGCGTTCTTTTTCAAATCCGACTCCGTGAAGAATTGTTGCAACTTCATTTTCAAATGTGAAACCACCATCAGTTTCAAATTTGTGCTGGAGATGTCCCAGTTTATCAAGGCTCATTTTATCGGTTGGCATTTCCATCAAACGCTCTTCAAGGATAGTAATTTCTTTTCTCATTTGTAAAAGATCACTCCGAGCAGATGACGCAAATTCAAAAAGAGAAGTATCCATAATGCCTGATTTATCCTGCTGGATATAATCAATCAGGCATGAACGAGAACGGGTAATAGTCCCATTGTCAGTATCAATATTCCCTACTAATAATTCAAAGAGAGTTGTTTTTCCGATTCCGTTTTTACCTACAAGACCAATGCGATCCCCGGTTTTGATTGTAAATGATATTTGATCGACAATGACCTGATCTGAGAATTTTTTGGAAATATTTTCAGCCGCTAAAAGAGTCATCACGACTCCCCTTTGCCAATACCTTTTGACAACAACATCTCAGCAATAATAAACAATACTGCCATCCAAAGGAAGATTTGCCATAATTCTTTTCCAAAACGGAATTCGGAAATTATTGAGGCAGCATTTGTGTTTTGCTGAACAACGTTGTAATCATCGGCTCCGATTGCATCGGCGAATTGCTTTTCGACAACACTCGCCAGATCGCATTCATCCGGGTTGATATTTAAGGCAAAGCGATCAATCTCTCGTCCAAGATATCGAATATTATAAATGCCGCTTAGATTCACCGGATGAGGTTTCAAAATCAAATTTCCTTTTTCCTCTTCGGGAGCAAGATAGTAATATTGGCTGTCAGGAGTAATCATTTCCACTGATGCAGTCAACTGGATATTTACTGATATTGCTCTGCTGATATTTTCTCCGGCAAAAAGATGAATGTCATAACCGGAAAGATCCGAGGCCAGATATTCGGTTATCCGTGAGATAAACGGAACAAAAAAGGCATGTCCTGTTAGATCGGAATACTGCGGTGCAATCAGTCCGGTAAAGGTCAGGACTCGTCCGTGGCCATATCTGCTTTCAACTAATGCGGGACGATTGCCGGAAAAGTTTGCTAATATATTTGCCTCTTCTGTAGTATGTAATTTGGGAAGTGTATAAAATTTTAACTCAGGGAGTTTATCGGTCTCAAATTTAAAAACAGAAAAAATAGGATGGGTGATATCAACGTTATCAAAAGTATAGTATCCGGCTCGGGTAAAATCTCTTCGTATCCCTTCATCGAAAATAACTCCGGCAATATCCGACCAGTTGCTGTTGAAATCATCAATTTCAGTTGTGCCGCCAAAGGCCAAAAAGAGTGAATTGCCCTGGTTGACAAAAGATTTCAAACGCCGGACATAACCTTCCGCCAGGGGTGGAGTGCCTGATAAAATTACAACATCATAATCATTAAAATTAATTCCGGCTAAATTATCCAAACCAACTTCTTTAACCGACCAGTACTGGTTCAGTGACAACGAAGGAACCATTGCAAGTAATATTAAACCAGCGGCGTTATCTCCTTGGATGATCAACACATTAAACTGTTGTGGGATTTTGAAGCTGAAATAATATCTGTTGTCAGCTTGAAATTGATCGTCTGAGAGCTCAACAGAACCATCATGCAACCCCCCGCGAGAAACAGAATGAGTAAAGCTGACCGAGGTTTCATTCCCTGAAGATACCTCAACATCTACCTGAGATACCCGGTGGCCATCAATAAAAAGAGAGGCGATAATATCAGAGCGATCACGCTGGCTCTGATTTTTTATTGTCGCTGTAGTGGTAAATTCATGACCGGCTAAAATTAACTGTCCTCCAAAATCTACATTGGTAATGCCGCAGTTATCGTATTCTTCAATCGGTATTTCTACAAGATAAACTTTTGCGTCACTATCTTCCAAAACAGAGCTATCCGGCAATGAAACCCGCTGTTGGTCGGAGATTATATAAAGTTCCTTATTCAAATTGGAAGCTTCTTTTAAAAGATCATTGGCTAATTCCAAAGATTCCTGAAGTTCTGCTATGCTGCTTCCTTTAGTCAGTCTTGACAACTGATCTTTGGCTATTGCTGGTGAAGAGAATTTGGGTTTGATTCTGTTTTCTGATTGATCCAATGGTATTACGCAAACTTCGTCCGCCTCACCAAAGGTATCCAGAATTTGCAGAGCTCTTTTTTGTGAAAGCTCAAAAAGGTTGCCGTCGCTGACTTCACGATTCATCGAAGCAGAATTATCAAACAATAAAACGGCTGATACCGAAGCATGTGAGCCCATTCCTCCGCTTTGCAATGTTGGCCGGGCGAAAGCCAAAACAATAAATAGCAAAATCAACATGCGTAAAATCAGCAGAAGCAATTGACGGATTTTTAATCTTCGCACTTGTCGTTTCTGCATTGCCTTCAGATGTTTCAACGATGAGAACTCAACGATCTTAACCCGTCTTTTTGAGAAAAGATGAATGATTAGCGGGATCAATGCCGCTGTGGCAGCAATGAGTATGGTCGGATTAAGAAAATTAAACATGTTTGTTCATTAAAACTTAAATGGATTTTCGATTAGTTCTCTGGCTTCTTCTTGATGGTAGTAGGCTGATGCTTCTCTTAAGACCAGTTGATAATAATCAATAGCAGCAACATGATCACCCATAACATCGCTGGCTTTACCCATCCAAAGGTAAATCATCCCAACATAAAATGGCCTGGTCTCTAAAAAGAGAGCAGTTTCAAGATAACTAAAAGCATTACCGGTATCCTCAAGACCCAATGATGAAATCCCCAACCAAAGAAACGCATTGGAAGAACTCATCTGGTTTTGGACCTGCTGATTAAATACATTACGCGCATCATGGAAATAATTCGTGGCTATTGTTTGTTCCGCCTCTGATCCTGACGTCCTTATAATATAACTAAGCATAATTTTTGCTTCTGCTTTGGCAGTCATATCAGTAGTAGCGAGTAAATCTGTAAGAATTTTTCGAGCCTGTTCTTTATCGTTGGTATATAAATAGCTCATACCCAGATTAAATTTAATAAGATTATCCGATGGATTCAGTTCTAATCCTTTATTAAGATCTTTTCTGGCTTCTTCATAGAGTCCGTTCATCATCTTGTATCCGGCTAAGGCCATATACCCGGTGGCATCAATTGGGTTTAGCTGCAGCAATGCTTCCTGAACGGCTGTAGCGGCATAATAATCACCGGTGAAAAAGCTGGATCTTTTTAAAATAGAAAGCCCCAATAAAGAATCGGCTTTGTTGGCAGCCCCATCTAACAAAGCACCGGCATACTGATGCATCAGGTTATAATCAAACATTGCTTCAGCTCGTTCGGCATACTGGCGGTAAACATAAACAGGGAAAGTAAGAGAATCTACATAGGTAAGCCATTGAAGTTCAATATCGGCGGCGGCTATGCCATATACTTCGGTGAATTTATCAGGGAGATTAAGATCATCTGATATTTCATATAATTTTCTGAATTTATCGAAGCCATACTGGTCAATCAGAAATTTTACAAATGATGAAGCCGTACGGTCAGCAAGGGTAGGGGAAGCCTGAAGGTAATTATAAGTATTTAACAAATATGTTACAGGAACATTCTTATTCTCTTTGACTATATTTTTCATGTCGTAAAAAGCAAAAGAAAGATATCCTGCCCATCCCTCGGAAAGAAATGGCGGTGCGTAACCAAACTGTCTTAATATAGAGGTATGAAGAACAACAAAAGGATCAGCCGAATTTAAACCCCGGGTAAAAAGTCCAAAACTATTATTACGGGTCGGGTCGGACATTTGGCCGAAACGGGAATCCCAGATAACCGAAGAAAGAGGACAGGGACACAAGAATAATTTATGTTTTCCGGGCAGGTTAAGATTAAAAAGAGACTTAAATTGGCGATATTCAGACTCATGCAGTCCTTTTACCAAGTTCCAATAATAATCTCCCAATGAATTAGGGACAAAATAAATGTCCATATTAGCGGTCGGATTAAACTTGAAATCCCCTTGTCTATTATGATAAAAATTACATTCGGAAGTATCCACATCGGTTTTTTCAAGTGGTGTTATGACAAGATTGTAATTTGTTTCCAGTTTCCCTTTGATATTATTCAGCTGGGCAGGGAGGCCGTATTCCACAGTAAAACTTCGGGAATAGGTATTAGCGGGTGGTCCTAATGTTATCACGTGCATAATAAAAATACAACGGGCACTGTCAATTTCCTGTACCTCCAGATCAACAGAAAAGGAAAGCAAAAATCCTGTAGCCGGAACTCCTTTCACGAAATCGCTGGTATCAGCCAGTAACAAAACATCTCCTTTGAGACTGTCTGTCTGATAAACGGAAAATTCACATTTCACAGCATTTTCAGCAACAGCAGTTACGAAACCACCGGAAAGAAAGATGAGAGTTATAAGAATAGTTAATAATCTAATCATATTTTATTATACCATTAAAGGTTAATTATTTTCATAATTATAAATTTTCCACCACCAAACGACCATAAGCCATAACCGGCAGAACCGGGATCGAATCGACAGCAGTAGCCTTGGCGACATCTTCGGCAAATCCATCATAAGCCAGACGGCGGCCATGCTCTCCCTGTTGAATTACTTTTACAAGGGTGGTTTTATTGGTTCGGTACAAAAGCAAAGCAAGATCACCGGCATCATTTAGTTCGGTTTCAATATGATGCTTTACGTTAAGAGTATGAATCAACATTCCGGCGCAGATAGTATCCTCAATTGAAAATCCACCTTTTTGACCGGCGCAGACAATAGCCAGATCAAGATTTGTGCCTGCTACTTTCTCAGCAACTTTTGAAATATTTACCAATGCTCCGCAAATAATTAACTCGGCATTGTGAGCCATGCCAAATATTGCCGTTCCATTGCTGGTAGTCATTATTATTAGTTTATTTTTGACTAAATCCTCGGTGAATTCTGCCGGTGAATTGCCAAGATCAAAGTTTTCTATTTTTACATTATCTTTTTCACCGGCCAACAGTGAGATATCACTGCCTATCTTGGAACGCATTTCTCCCGCTTCAACAGAACCGGGGGAGGGAATAACACCTTTGGCACCATTAATCAAAGCGGCGCAGGTTGAAGTGGATGATCGAAGGACATCGATTGCCACCACTGCTTTTCCTTTTTTAGGAATATCCTTAAAAGGGTAAGGGGTCAAATATATATCAACTTTCACTATCTATTCTCACTTATGTGATGCATTTTTATAAAATGGAGGTTTTACCACTGTTGCTTCAATTTTTTTATTCCTGATTGCTATCTCAACTTTAGTTCCGGATTTTGATTTTTTCCTCGGAACATAACCCAATGCAATCGGTTTTTTCAGACTGGGGGAAAAACTGCCGGAAGTAATTTTGCCTATCACCTTGCCGCCGTCCATAATTTCATGTCCGTGACGCGGAACCTGGTGGCTTTCCATCTCAAGACAGACCAAACGACGTTCCGGTTTTTCTGCTTTTTGGTGAGCGATAACATCTTTGCCGTTAAAATCTTTATCTAATTTCACTATCCATGATAAGCCAGCTTCGATCGGGGTTGTGGTTTCATCGATGTCGTTGCCATAAAGTGCCATTTTCATTTCCAGCCGAAGAGTATCACGCGCTCCCAATCCGATCAATTGCATATTATGTTTTTCACCGGCGGTAATTACGGCTGGCCATAGTTTTTGAGCATGTTTTGGATCGAGATATATTTCAAATCCATCCTCGCCGGTATAACCTGTACGAGAGAACATCATCTTTTCACCGGCAACATTGGCTTTTGCCCAGGTGTAGTATTTCATGTTTTCCAGATCATAATCAGTCAACTGTTCCATCACTTTGATTGCATCAGGTCCCTGAATAGCGAGCAAAGCGGTAATACCTGAGTTATCAATAATTTCTGCATCGCTGATCAAATTGGAGCGGAGCCAGTTAAAATCCTTATCGATATTGGAGGCGTTGACCACAAGCATATAGTTGTCCGGCATTTTGTAAACCAGAAGATCATCAACAATCCCGCCGGTAGGAAGGGTCATGCAGTTGTATTGTATCTCGCCGTCTTTAAGAATTGACACATCATTAGTAGTAACCTTCTGTAAAAAATCCAGCCTATGCTTACCGCGGATTTCGAATTCACCCATATGGGAGAGATCAAACAGGCCGACACCTTTGCGGACTGCGAGATGTTCGGCGGTTATTCCTGCGTATTGTACCGGCATTCTGAACCCGGCAAAGTCCACCATTTTGGCACCAGCTTCGACATGAAAATCATGAAAAGCGGTTTTAATTATTTCATCAGACATGAAGGCACTTGTCCCTTCAAAATCGGGGTTTTTGTAATTCAGTTAACAGAGTTAATAAAAGTATCTGACAGTTAAAGTCAACAGGCCTTGCCTGTTTTATTTAATATAATATACAGATATGACATCGTGAGCGGCAGATGTCCTCATCTGCCCTTGTCTCTTTTAATAGATTTTGTAGGTCGAAACCCTTGTGGTCTCGACACAGTAGGGACAGGCCACTGTGCCTGTCCAAATAAAAGGACAACCACAGGGGGTTGTCCCTACATCTATATATTCAATCCCAATCCCAGGCTAAAATTAAATCCTCCGGTGTTGCCAAACTGGCCTCTGTCAGTATCTCCAAATGGGAAATGATCAAAATTTATTCGAGTAGAAACTGTTACATTATCTGATAGGTGAAAGAAAAATCCGGCGGATACTAATAATGATAAATCAAATTCCGAATATGAAACCTCTTGGTATCCTAATATTTGTCCATATGAGTCTCTAAGAGCATAATTTGCGATTACTGTTCTATAGTTTAAACCTATGCCAGCTTCAGCAAATCGTCTAAAAAAAACTTTATCCTGTCTGTACATACCAATAAGAAAGTGAGTAGAGAAAGTCCTGAAATCAAGGTCTTCAATTATCTTGTCAAATTTTGAATATTTAATTTTCCCGGAAATAAGAAACAGGTTATTCAAATATCTGTCATAGGTTATACCAAATTTAAACCCGCTTCCATATACATCCCGAAAAGAACTATTTATCGATGTACTAAATCCAACATCAACTGATAGTATAGAATTGAAATTTAGATTTTCTTCATTCGTTTGAGCATTTGAGCAAATAGGTATAACAAAGGGAATCAGAAAGATGAGCAATGTTTTTTGATAATTCATCCTGCAATTTCACCCCAATCCGGATTTCTATCCATAATTAGGACAGCCCAGTCTTTAAATTCATCAATTTCCATATATACGATATATAATCCATCTACTAACTCTTTACCCTTTTCAGTTGGAGATGTTATTTCTACTTCCACTGTCCCAGCTTCAATATAGCGGTCGACTAAAGTTATTACAATATCACCTGTAGCATTTAACAGATACATTTTTAAATAACCTGCTCTTGGTAAAGTAGCTTCAATAGTAGAAGTTGGGCATGTAAGATTAGGCAGAGGGTCTTTTTTTATTGTTATATTAAGAGCACCCTGTTCGACTTCCAGAAATGTAAGTTTGCTGGAAGTTGGATTTTCCTGAGAACAACCCGGAAATAATAAAGTAATAAATAGAAGTAATAAAATAATTTTTTTCATAATTCCCCTGATCTCAAATTAGTTATATAAATTCATTTTTATAAAACAGATTATAATCCAAATTGAGCCGGAAATCCACTATAATGACAATATCATTGTAAATAGTTTTTGTAGGGCATGGATCCCATGGCGATCCTGCCAGATTTTGTAGGTCGAAACCCTTGTGGTTTCGACGCATGATGTCGAAAGTCAAGACTTTCGACCTACGAAGGCTGCGTCATATAAGGGCACAGCATGCTGTGCCCCTACGAAATAAAACAGGCTAAGCCTGTGTCAGGAGCACGGGGCTTCTGACCTACTCAAGAACAACTTTTACAATTCATCCAGATTGATTTTATATTTCTTTATGCGATAGATGAGGATATGGCGCGGGATTTTCAGATAACGAGCCGCTTTGCTTTGGTTAAGAGAGAATTTTTTCAGTGAATCGATTATCATCTTTTTTTCGGTTTCATGGAAAGAGAGATTTCCAGTACTATCATTATAACTATAAGAATCATCAGGTGACTTGAAATCTTCAGGGAGGTCATTAGCAGATAATGTGTCCGAGGATCGAAGAATGACCATCCGCTCTATTAGATTTTCGAGTTCCCTGATATTTCCGGTCCAGCGATGTGATTTTAATGATTTAATTAATTCCTGATTAACAGTTACCTTGTTATCAGGTGAAAACTTTTTCAAAAATTCCTTTATCAAAATTGGAATATCATCAAGCCGCTCTCTCAGGGGAGGAACAACTAATGGAATGACATTTAACCTATAATACAGGTCTTCACGGAACCCTCTATTGAGAGTTTGCTCTTTCAGATCAATATTGGTAGCAGCAAGCATACGAACATCTATTTCGATTGTCTCTTCAGATCCAACCGGTTCAATAGTTCGTTCCTGAATGACCCGCAGAAGTTTTGCCTGCAAATCAATACTTAGCTCTCCAATTTCATCCAGTAGAATCGTTCCTCCTTCGGCTAAAACAAATTTCCCCCGTTTATCTTTTATAGCCCCGGTGAATGCTCCTCTGACATGCCCAAAAAGTTCTGACTCGATCAACTCCTTTGGAATGGCGGCGCAGTTGATGGCAATAAACGGTTTGTCTTTTCGATTGCTCTGATAATGAATTGTTCTTGCGATCATCTCTTTGCCGGTCCCGGATTCTCCGGTAATCAAAACAGTAGCTTCAGTCGGGGCAATTTTATTTACCAATTCGATCATCGCTTTGTATGTTTTAGAAAGGCCAACCATCTGTCCATATTTTTTTTTAATATTAAGCTGATCTTTTAGAGACCGGTTCTCATTTTCCAGATTTTTAAACTTCACCGCTTTTTCAATGGCAATAAACAACTGGTCATCCTCGAAAGGCTTGGTAAGATAATCAAAGGCTCCCAATTTAACCGCCTGTACCGCTTGTGAAACTTCCGCAAATGCAGTTATCAGGATAACCTCTAAATCAGGCCTCACATATTTAGCTTGTTCAAGAAGCTCAATACCGGTCAGACCGGGCATTTTCATATCGGAAAGCAGCAGATCAAAACTATTTTCCTTGAGAGCAGTTAGAGCTTTTGATCCGTCTTCAACAGCGGTAACATCAAATCCCTGTTTCCGAAGCTTGAACTGAAGCACTCTGCGAAGAGCAGGATCATCATCGGCTAATAATATTTTTACAGGCATTGCTTACTCCCTAAACTCAGGAAATGTTATTGTAACAGTTGTCCCCAAATTCGGTTGGCTTTCAATTTTTAAAATCCCCTTATGGCTTTTGATAATTGCATCGACAATTGACAAGCCCAACCCGGTACCAGAAGTTTTTGTAGTGTAAAATGGTTCAAGGATTTTTTTCTGATTCTCGACGCTTATCCCTTCACCGGTATCTTTTATTTTAAGAACTACCTGATTATTGGTTTTGGTCAGATCAATATTGATTTCAGAATTTTCATCTGAGGCATCGATAGCGTTTAATAAAAGGTTTAATACTATCTGGTGAGTTTTTTCTTTGTCTCCTCTTATATACAGGTCAGGTTTAATATTTTTTGTAATATTTATTCTGTTTTTAGATAACTGGCCTTCCATCTGTTTTAGTGTTTCATTGATAGTATTTGATAAATCTAACTTTGTTAGTTCGGATTCGCGGGGACGGGCAAATGCCAGAAAATCTTTTAATGAATTATCAATTCTTTTAATTTCCTTAAATACAATTTTTGAGAACTCTTCTTTTTCATCGGAGGCAGTATCTTTGTCGTTGATGATTTCCACCGCCCCTTTAATTGAGGCTAAAGGATTTTTAATTTCATGCGCCACTCCGGCGGCGATTCTGCCGACCAAAGACATTTTCTGGGATCGTTCCAATTGAAGCTGGGTTTCCTGTTGTTTTTTACGGGTTGAATGTTCCCGTTCCAGCAGTGCCCCTGCTAAAACAGCGATGGCATAATAGAAAATAATTTCAACAATCTCTCCTGCTAAATTATGCACGGGCAAATTACTTTTTATTATATATGGCAGTACTGACAGCGTTATCCCCGTAGCGGCAAAAATTCCCCCGCGCAAGCCAAACCAAATAGCTGAAATAACAATCGGGATGTAACAAAACCGCCCATGTATGGCATGGATCCAGTGAGATTCTCCAAAAATAGGTTCAAGCAACCACCCATAATGGATACCGATCGTAATAGCCATTAATCCGATTATAATTGAAATTTTATACCTGGTTTCCTTTATCATATAAGCTCTTTTCGTAATTTTGTACTATTTTCTTTATTTTCGTCAATATTATACAATATTCTACAGTTTTAAACAATATTATTCAATAAAAGTTCGAGCGTTGCCCATTTTATTTAATAATTTGTTGTTGTCCAATCACATAGAGCTTCTGGCATGAGTTTTGTTAATACTAATGACATGTTAAGTTTATGCCAAAATATAAAACAATTGATATTTGTTTTATTAGTAGTTGTTTTTTCAAGTCTATCGATAAAAGCTGATGATCAGCAATTTGATATCAATATCTTGTCCAAACAGCCATCTCTTGAAAACTATATCAGTTATGCAATCGAAAATAATCCGGGGTTAAAAGCCCAGTATCAAAACTGGCAGGCAGAAGATAAGAAAATCGGTTATGTTGGCGGATTGCCGGAACCTGTCTTGAGCTATGGGTACTTTGTCGAAAATGTTGAAACCAGAGTTGGTCCACAGGAACAAAGATTATCAATAAAACAGTCACTTCCATGGTTCGGTACTCTTGGGACAAAAAAAGAAATCGCTCGGAACAATTCAAAAGCAATCTATCAAAAATACCAATCTTACAGACAGAGTCTTGTATATAAAATCAAAAATGCATATTATGATTACT
>DAOWMZ010000094.1 GCA_030642845.1 Candidatus Zixiibacteriota bacterium | reverse complement strand
GGGATAAAAAAGTAAGCATTAGAGATGACATGACAGCTTTAAATGATACTATAATTCTAACAGTAAAAAATTTGCATAAAGAAATTTTCATTGGTGATAGTTTATTGTGGAATGTCCCCGAAGGATGGATTGTTGAACCTTCAACGGCAATTATGGTTTTTCCACCATATCATAAAGCAGATTTCCGTTTCATAGTATCCTGTAATGGAAATATATATCCAACTCCCTCCTACTCTATTAAGGTGCCATATAAAGATTCATTGAAATACAGGGTTTCTAAGGAGCTTTATATTTCACGCAGTGTGAATTGTATTAAAGCGGATAAGAAACCTGAGATCGACGGCAAGTTGACAGAAAAGATTTGGGAAAATCCTGAGACTAATTTCTTTGGCTCAGATGGTTCAATAACAAAGATTGATGCGACAAGTTTCTATTATGCTTATGACAAAGATAATCTATATATAGCAGCTCATTGTCTGGATTCAAAGATGGATTCATTATTTGACAGTGTCACCGAGAGAGATGGCGCAGTTTATGGTGGGGATTGTATCGGCTTTTTCTTTCAGCCGGATCAAACTTTAGATACTGTTTACCAAATCTATATCAATCCCAATGGTGTTGTTTTTGATCAGAAGATTTCATTTGATACAACAGGATGGTACACTGCTTTGAAAGAATGGAACGGCAATTATAAAATAGCTACTTCTAAAAATGATGAATCATGGGATGTGGAAGTACAAATTCCATTAGCAGAATTAAACGCCAAAGCTGAAAGTGGAGAATCATGGGGATTGAACTTCCGCCGTAAGCAGAAGCGTTTGAATACCAGCGGAGATTGGCAGATTCCGATTGATTATAATCCGATTACTTTTGGTGAATTAAAAATGCAATAGCCGTGAAGGCTATTGCGTCGGGCTTGATGAAAAAGGTTATGTATGTTTATGGAAGTTCGACTCAGCATCCTCAAGCAGGCGACACAAGGCCGCCTGCTACGCGGGTTTACACTGTTTACGCGTAGCGATGGGGCTTGTCTCCATCGTGATATTCTGCTATAAATGATTCTTCAACACTCCCCATCATTTTTTTATATCCACCACTCCGGTGCTAAGCGTCGAGTGATATCAACAATTTCCCGGTCAATGGAATTGAGTGCTCCTCTTTCAATTAATCCTTCCAGAGCATCACTCAAGAGAGCCAGTTTATCCCGTATAGGAACCGATGCGGGATAATATTCATTATTAAAGAAAATTCTGTAACGGTTGCGATCCATTTCCGACTCAAGCATCTTCCCAATAGATTTCTCTAATTTTTTCCCTTTTAGGTTTTCAAATTTTTCCTTTGGAGATGACATAAGTTTGATTGTTTTATCCAAACTGTTGTGGCATTCAAATACCATTTTCCAGCATTCGGTCATACCAAGGGAATTGATCGTCAGGACATTAACTGAAATAGATCTGTTTTCCGAATCAGCTTTAACCCCTTTGAGGAAGGGGAGGTAAATATTGTCGGTAATAGAACCAAAGGCACTGATTCCACCGGCAAAAGGATCATCAATAATATCATGAATAGTAAAATATGGTTTCTGCTGGAACCTTGCATCCTGAATCATAATCAATTCTTCTTCGGTGTAATCGAAACGATTCTCCCATAATTCTTTGGCTGAGGCACCCTCTTTAGTAAGTGATGAATGACTTGTAAACATCCCAAGAGCCTGACCTCCACGCCATACAAGGGGGAGTACTCCAACAGCCCATTCGGCTGATCCGCCAATTTCACCGATCATACAGTTTAATGAACGCCCGTTGGGGAATTTTAAATTATCCAACCCCAATATAAGGGATGGATAAAGATCGCCATCGGTATCGTATGGAATGGCCACACCGGCTTTGTTGAGTTCATCCATAGCCGGAAGATGTCTTTTGCGGTTTATAAAAAACGAGCTTAGTTTATTAAGTTTTGAATGGCTATAAGAATCAGCGATAATTTGAGCCGACTCAACAAGAGACATATTACGGGGATTAAACTCCGGGAAATGTGCACCACTCATCCATCGCTGAATATAAATATCCGGGATATGGCGTTTGACCTGAGCTTCTATCAGGAACAGAGAAGTCAGACTTGAGTGCAAACCTTTAACCGATTTTGTGGTCCCATCGATAACATCATTACCCATTGATAATAGTGAGACATTGGTAGGCATATCACTGCCATAGGATTCCCGGTGTCTCTGTTTACCGAATAATGCTCCAACAGCAATTGTGGGATTTCCTCCAACCTCTTTTCCGGGTTTGGCTCGCACACCTTCGGTCAATGTTGATTCAATAAGAACTTCTTCACCGACAGGTAGAGTCTCGGTTGTCAACTGGAGTACTTCAGACATTATTTGAGCGGCTGTTCTATCATTAGCCCGTTTGAGTTCATTGGTTATTTTTTTGGTTCTCTTATCTTCAGGGATTTCATTAAGACTTCCTCTGCCATGAACTCCGACAGCCACTGCCGATAAAGCAGCAGAGAGGATTACCGATTCTCTCAGTTTTCTATTTCGGAATGCTCCCAGGTTGGATTCATTATTTAATTTACTATCCAATAAGATTTTTTCTCCGGAAATTAGAGAAATATCATATAACTCACATATTGAGCTGTGGATAAGATTGAATTCAATTATTTTTTCTTTGGAGAACGGGAATGAATTTAGTTCTCCTTTATACTGCAGTTGTTGATCGGCAACATCAAATCTTAATTTTTTGTTCATATATTTTATCCTAATTTTGAATTATCCGATAACCATCAATCCCTGATTTTCGTTGTTAACATTGTAATGAAATAATGCAATTCATGCTGAATCGCAAGCAAAAATATATGATTATGAATATAAATGGATGCACTATCGAAATCTCTTGCTATGACGGTGTTGCTTAACTATTATTTCAAAACTCACAGGCATTGCCTGTTTTAATGGTTTAGCCTGTATAAATTAGAATTAGTTATTAAAAATATGGATTGATTATGAAAGAATTATTATCCGGAAATGAAGCGGTCGCACAGGGAGCATTGGAAGCTGATGTTAAAGTAGCAGTTGCCTATCCCGGAACCCCTTCAACAGAAATCCTTGAAACTATTGCCGCCCGGCACAAATCTATTTATGCTCAGTGGTCGCCCAACGAGAAAGTAGCTTATGAAGTTGGGATTGGATCGTCCTTAGGCGGTGCCAGAACAATTGTAACTATGAAACATGTCGGTCTAAATGTAGCTGCTGACCCTTTTATGACCCATGCCTACACCGGTGTCAACGCCGGGTTTGTGGTTATCAGTGCCGACGATCCTGAAATGCACTCCTCTCAAAATGAACAAGACAATCGCTTCTTTGCTCACTTTGCCAAGGTACCGATGCTGGAGCCGTCTGATTCTCAGGAATCCAAGGATATGGTACTTGAAGGGATGAAGATTTCAGAAGAGTTCGACACCCCGCTATTGCTTCGCATGACTACTCGTATTTCACACTCTAAGGGAGTGGTAGAATTGTCCGAGCCATGTGAATATGAAGGGGATAAGTTTGTAAAGAATCCTTCCAAATATGTCATGGTTCCCGGTAATGCTCGCGGACGCCATGTAGTTGTTACCGAACGACTCGAAAAACTAAAAGAGTACGCCGAAAAAACACCATATAATTTTATTGAAAATAATGGATCTAAAATAGGAATTATAACCGGCGGAATTTCTTATCAATATACCAAAGAGGTTCTTCCCGATGCCGACTATCTAAAACTCGGGTTTACGTATCCGCTGCCAATGAAAAAGATTGCTGATTTTATCAAATCTCACGATAGAGTGATTGTTATTGAAGAGCTCGAACCCTTTTATGAAGACCAGATTAAAATTGAAGGTTTAAAAGTTGAAGGTAAAAAATATTTTGGAGTTCTCGGTGAACTTTCTCCTGCCAGAGTTGCTGCTGGTTTAAAAAAGGCTGGCATAATTGACAAAGTTGCAATTTCGGAAATTCCACCGACTGAAAATATGTTTCCCCGTCCACCGGTTTTATGCCCCGGATGTTCGCATCGTGGAGTTTTTATGGCTCTTAATAAACTCAAAGTTGCTGTTACCGGAGATATTGGCTGTTATACTCTTGGTGCACTTCCACCATTAAAATCTGTTGATACTTGTATCTGCATGGGAGCTTCAATTGGCAATGCTATCGGAATGGAAAAAGTTGATGGTTACAAAAAAGGAACGGTTGCAGTAATCGGTGATTCGACTTTTCTGCACTCCGGTGTAACCGGCCTTATGGACGCTGTCTATAATAACAGTAATGTAACGATAATGATTCTGGATAACAGTGTAACGGCAATGACTGGTGGTCAGGAGCATCCTTCGACAGGAAAAACTCTGATGGGTGAAAAAGCCAATGAAGTCGATATTCCCTCATTATGCAAGGCACTGGGTGTAAAAAATTATCGCGATGTTGATCCCTACGATTATGAGGCGACTCTCAATGCAATAAAAGAAGAGATCGAAAAACCGGGACCGTCAGTCATTCGTACTAATCGTCCCTGTGTTTTGATGCCAAAACGAATTATGGATGAACCGTTTGTGGTGGATTTGGAACTCTGCACTGCCTGTACGCTCTGTTTCCGCATCTCTTGTCCGGCCATTTTAGCTTCAGAGGAAACCAACGATCGAGGCAAGCCAAAAGCGATAATCGACACAACTCTGTGTACCGGATGTACTCTCTGTGCGCAGATTTGTCCGGATGAAGCTATTATTCTGCAAAGCAAAATGGTTACGGAGGGTGTATAAAATGTCTGACAGTTATAATATTCTTATAGTAGGTGTTGGGGGACAGGGAGTGCTTTTGGCTTCAGAAATTATCTCCGAAGTAGCCATACGGGCTAATCTCGATGTAAAAAAATCCGAGATTCACGGGATGTCCCAGCGCGGTGGAGTGGTTTCCTCGCATGTTAAGATTGCAAAAAAAGTTTACTCTCCCACGATAGAATATGGACAGGCTGATGTTCTGATTTCTTTTGAACAGGCGGAAGGATTACGAGCTCTTGACTGGATGAAAAAAAATGGTGTGGCTATTGTTTCCACAACTACTTTGATTCCCGCAATTGTTACTTCATCTAAAGGGTTTAACTATCCAGATGATTCTATTGCAGAGATGAAAAAGAAAGCCAACAATGTCATAGCGGTAGAAGCTGATGATATCGCTCGTGAACTTGGCAATCCTCGTTTGGTCAATACAATTTTATTGGGTGTCCTTTCTACTATAGCACCGTATGATCAGAATCTCTGGGAGGAGTCGATCAAAGCCCGGGTGAAGGAAAAGTTTATTGATATCAATCTCAAAGCAATTGAACGCGGTCGCCAGCTAAATCCAAAAGCGGTAAAGGCGTAGAACAATGCCACAACTGATGTTGATAATTAACCCGGGTTCCACTTCGACTAAGGCAGCCCTGTTTGATGGCATTGAGAAAAAATCCGAAGAGAATATCCGTCATGATGCCAAAGAACTCGGAGCGTTTGATAATGTTGCCGATCAGTTTGATTTCAGAATGCAGGGTATTAATGCCTGGATTGATTCTTTAGATTTAAAAGATGGTGACCTTAAAACGGTTGTCGGACGTGGAGCTCCTCTGAAACCCTTAGAGGGTGGATCGTATGAAATAAACGATGAGCTTTTAGAAGCTGTTAAAACTGCTAAATACTCAAACCATGCCTCGAATCTGGGATCTATTATTGCTTCTCATCTTGGTGGAAAATACAATGTCCCTTCTTTAATTTCTGACCCTATTACGGTTGATAATTTTACCGACATTGCCAGGATAAGCGGTGTTCCCGAAATCCCACGCAAGTGTCGTTCTCATGCCTTAAATATCAAAGAGGTCAGTCGGAGAGAAGCATTAAAAGATGGCAAGACTCTTGAAGAAACCAGTTTTGTCACCTGTCATATGGGGGGCGGAGTTTCTGTTGCCGCTTTGCAAAAAGGGAAAGTTGTCGATGTCAATGATGGTCTTCTTGGTATGGGGCCATTCTCTCCTGACCGTGCCGGCGCATTACCAATCGGCGGTGTAGTGAAATTATGTTTCTCAGGAGAATATACAGAAAAACAATTGGTTGAAAAGCTCTCAAGAAAATCCGGGCTGGTTGCCTATCTGGGAGAATCCGATCTGATCAAAATCGAAGAACGGATTAACAACGAAGACAAAGAAGCCCTGTTATATTTTAATGCTATGGCATATCAGATTGCCAAAGAGATAGGTATTGCCGCTACGGTTCTTAAAGGTGAATTCGATGCTATCATTCTTACCGGCGGCATGGCCAACTCAAAGCGATTGGTTGACGAGATCAAAAAGTATGTTTCATTTCTTGGCAATGTCCGGGTTGTTCCGGGTGAATTTGAAATGGAGGCTTTGGCTGCAGCTGGTGTAAGATTTTTAAATGGAGAAGAAAAACTCAAAAGGTATTAGTAATACTACTAAAGTACTAGTAGTACCACCAAGTACTAAAAGTACTAACTGAGTATCTGGAAATATTGAAAATCCCCGTGGGCGGCAGATGTCCACATCTGCCCCTAATAGAACAAGAACTAATAATATTAGTTAGGACATACTATGGATCAATCTCCGATACATTCTTCAGATGGATTAATTAGCAATGCTATTAAAATTGCCCAGGATGGGCGCAAGAAAACTGTTGCGGTTGCGGCGGCGCAAGACGTTGATGTTATTGATGCGGTTTCACAGGCACAGCAGGATGGCTACGTTGATGTTATCCTTGTTGGTGATAAAAATAAAATCAATTCACTTGCAAATGAAAATAAGATTAATATTGAGCAACTTACAATTATAAATCAACCTGATGTTTTCAAGGCGGCTCATCAGGCGGCTAAACTTGCTTCTGAGAAAAAAGCCGATCTGATC
>DAOWMZ010000284.1 GCA_030642845.1 Candidatus Zixiibacteriota bacterium | reverse complement strand
TATCAGCATCGATAAACCGCGTCATTGGTTCTCTGTCGAGTCGATATGCCAGACCGACGGCAGTACTGTGTTCGCGAAGTTTCAAAGGGGATTCGGCATATGGCTGAGAGCTGAAAAAGATCGGATCTTTCCAGTTGTTCTCAATAACAATTTCATCAACCATCATATCCTGCACTTTGAGGATTCTTCCCTCATAGGGAATGGCATTAAGATAAGTCATCTGTTTTCTTGGCCTATCATAGAACGGCTTTAGCGGCCGCCCCGCAGTTATCCCTGGCCGTGGTTCATAGGGATGCCATAAAATCTGGGAATCAGTCAAAGAAATCGGGACATTGAAACGGTTCTTCATCTGCTCCACATACCAATCGGTATTAAGAAGCGACAGATTAACTACCCTAACATCGAGACGATATTTGTAAACCTCCTGAATACACCAAAGAGGGAAGGTATCATTATCGCCCGAAGTGAACAGTATTGCATTCGGTTCGCAGGTGTCGAGTAGATTGCGGGCATAGTTTTCGGGAATTTTGTTTTGGGAACGGTCATTTTCGTGATAATTCTTGCCAAAAGAAATTAGTGGCAGCAGAACCAGAACCGAACAGGCATAAACAATATTTTTTTGTAAACCCGGATTGCCCGAACCTAATTTATCGCGTAAAAATTGAATTATCGCCGCTACCCCCATACCCATAGCAATTCCAAAAAAGACAAAAGCCGGGGTAAAGAAATAATCACGATTACGGACTTCGAGATAGCCATCACCGGTACGGCTATTATACATTATGCCATCAGCGAAATTCATATATAGAATCAACCCCACAGAACAGACTAATAACAGGACAAAAAACGGCAGGCCAATCTCCAGTCTTTTCTTTATCGCTACAATCACACCAATCATACCTAAGATGAAAAACGGTGCAAACCACCAACGGCCATTAGAGTATTGTTCTTCAAAATATGACCAGAAACCCATGTGTGGGTGGCGACCAAACTGATTCTCGAATAATCCACGCCGATTGAACATTCGATCCACCATCGAAACCTGGCCATACTGTTTACGATCAAGGAAATTTACGAAAGTCTGCCAGTTACGAGAGGGATTATTTTCATTAATATTCGGATTTGAAGCTGAACGAATCGGTATATAGGCATTGACCGACATCCCGATAAAGCCAATGATTATGACCGTTAAAGCTGCCTTCCATTGAAATCTAATCTTTTTCTTTTCTGACCAGTAAGCTAAAAGGACAATAGCGGCAAAAGCAATCGGAGTTACTTTCGCATATAACGAGAAACTCATCATAATAGTAGAAAGGGATGTGATAGCGATCAAAATAGCCCAGTTAATTTTCTTATAAAGAAGTACAAAAACCAGTGCAGCTGAGGCTAATGAGAAGAGATAGAACATCTTGCTCCCCCCGCCGACATAAGCAAAAATCAGAATAAACAGTAGTTCAATAATAACATAACCGCATAATATTGCCCAGTCACGGGTTGTAGCTTCTTTTTTGAGTATAAAGAAAAGTGAACAAATTGGTACAACCAGAAATACAGTCATATGCATTCCTACACCAAGCAGAGATAAGTAAAAGACTAATATTAGCGTAACCGGAGCAGCTACACTTCCTCGTTCTTCAAAGTAGCGCACCGTCAGCCAAACAATAATGACCGAAAGCCAGAGAGCTAATCCGTAAACTTCGGCTTCAACCGAGTTGGCCCAGTTGGTATTTGAGAAAGCAACGAAAAAACCACCGGCCAGACCGCCTATATAAGCAATAATCCGGTTTACTTTATCATTTTTATTCTCACCGAAAAAGTACCCAACCATACGGACTGTCAGAAGATAACTAAAAGCGGCGGTTAGAGCGGAGCCTAAAACCGAAAGATAGTTTATCCGGTGGGAAATATCTTCAACAAACGGAACAAGCGCAATCAATCTTCCAATAAGAACAAACAACGGCGTTCCAGGAGGATGAGGGACACCCAAAATATATGAACAGGCAATAAATTCGCCGCAATCCCAGAATGAGAATGACTGTTGGACTGTCATGGCATATACGATAAACGAAGCCAAAAATACAAATGATGCCAAATATATATTAGTTTTATCTACTTTATCACTCTTAATAAGATTCATCCTCAAATATTCTCCTCTATGAAAAATTTAACCTATTGGGAAAACCAAATTTTCATAATTCACTTTTATAAGGGATTAAATATAATACAGTTGCCCTTATAAACAACTCTTTATTTTCTTACTCGACAACCTGTGTTGAAGACTAATATTCTGCTAAATAAAACTAAAAATATTTAGGCAGGAAATGCAATTTAAATATTCAGCATAAACAATTATCTAATATTTGCTAAATTGGGTTGACGTACTACGCCTTAGCCGGTGCGGGTATCTATTTCCAATTCCCGTAAACGCTTACGAACATCGGAAATAAAGGGATAATCCGGATAACTTTCAAGTAAATGGCGGTATATTTCTTTTCCTTTTTCCCATGTTTCCGGGTTTTCCAGAAAAATCTCTGCTTTTACTTTCAAACCAAAGGGGAAATAATATGAATCGGGATATTGATCCGACATTGTTTCGATATATCCCAAAGCTGATGTTGAATCAAAACTCTCAAGACTCATCAGACATAGCTTATAAAGAGAAATATCAGCCAATAGCGGATTTTCTTTTTCTACAATTTTATCCAGAAAAACTTTGGCAGAATCGGGCATCCGACGCTCTTCATAAAGAAGTGCCCGGGAATAGTCATATAGAAACATAGGAGCTTCGGCTCCTTCATTCATAAGTATAATCAACTGCAAAGCATCGTTGAGATAAAAGCCTCTGGGAAAATCGACTAACATCCTGTTGAAAACAGTTTTGCTGGAATCATAATTTTTATTATAGAAAAAGATCATACCCCTGTAATACTGAATTTCTTCAAGAGCATCCTGATTGAATCTTAAACCTGAGAGCCTATCAAACTTACTGAGTGCTTTATCCAGATCTCCCTGGCGAAGATAACAATGCGGAAGGCTGATCAAAGATTTAGGATATCCACTGCCTGAAGTATGATAAGCAATAACCGAATCAAATATTTTCCGGGCTGATTCATAGTCCATAAGATTATCAAGATATATCCGTCCGATTTTGTAGCATGCTTCCGACCTGTCCTGTTTTCTTGGGAATTTTGCTACTACTGAGTCATAAACAACAATTGCATCACGAAACCGTCCCAACTGGACCAAAGCCTTTGCATAAATCCGCAGGGCTTCATAATACATTGGCTCATTAGCATAAACCGGGGGTGATTTTTCGTAAGCATTAACAGCATCCTGATACAGCTTGCGTTCACTGCAGGAACGGATATGATATAAAATGGCCTGGCCATTCTTACCATCAAGAGAATCCTGTAGTCTGGCAAATTGATATGATTTTTCCGGTTGACCGTTTTTAAGATAGTGAACCGAAAGAAGCCTTGCTACTTTTGACCGAGGAGAATTTCCTGACTGAGCTAATAATTCCTGTTCAACATCGGATGCGGCTTCTTCATTAGACAATAGATTCAGAAGTCGTCCTTCAGCCTCCACTCCACCTCGCGAAGTATCATCCAGTGCTGAGAAGAATTCCAAAGTTGCAGTTTTGT